>JAXDMI010000320.1:0-6148 GCA_034666145.1 Myxococcales bacterium
TACTCGCCTCGCGACATCGCCGGCGTGCTCGCGAAGATCTACGGCAAGCCGGTGGAGATCGCCGTGCACCCGCTGGAGGGAGTGGTGCCGACGTACACGGGCTTCGGCATCAGCCCCAACATCGCCGGGCTCTTCCAGGAGATGTACGACGGCGTCGCGAAGGGCATCGTCGCGTTCGAGGGGAACGGCGCACGGCTCGTTCGCGGAACCGTCGACGCCGAGACGGCGCTGCGCGGCCTCGGAGCAGGCGCGGGCGCAGCCGCGTAGCGATCAGCGACGCTTGCGGCGCGCGCTGATCACGGCGAGCGCCGCGGCGCCGGCGATGAGGAGGCCGTTCGACGATCCGCTCTCGTGGCCGGTCGTCGAGCAGCCGCCCGCGGAGGCCTTGGTCTTGCCGGCGAGCTCGGCCTCGCTGGCCTGCGGAAGCTCCTCGGGGTGCGACGAAATGCTGTTGTTGCCGATCGGCGGCGGCGCGTTCGACGCGGGAGGCGAGCTACCTTCGCCGAGGATCGCGCTGTCGTCGGAGCCGTCGGCGGGCGGGCCCTTCGTGCTCGGCTTCTTCGCGCCGGCGTCGGCGCCTGCGTCGTCGGCGGGCGTCGTTCCGTCACCCGTGGCTCCGGGGTCGATGCCCGCATCGGGATCGGCCGTCGGGTCCGTCGTGGGATCGGTCGTGGGATCGGTCGTGGGATCGGTGGTCGGGTCGGTGGTGGGATCGGTGGTCGGATCCGCCGTCGCCGAGTCGGCCGTTCCCGCATCCGGGTCGGTCGCGCCCTGCGTCGTATCCGCGGTGCCGGTGGCCGGCGCCGCCCAGGCGCCGTAGCTCAGCGCGGTGGCGAAGCGATTCCAGACCTGCGCGTGCAAGCTGACGCCGCCGACGCCGGCCTTGCCGCCGCCGGCTTCGCCGACCCACGGCGTATACGTGTAGAGTGCAGCCGTCGCAGCGTTCTTCGGGACGATGGTGAGGCCGTCGAGCGTGTCCTTCGCCTTGCCGCGGCTCCAGCCGCTGACGGTACCGGCGGTCGTGAGCGCCCGCGTCATCGAGCGGCTCATCGTGCCTGCTGCGCAGTCGGCCTGGGCAGAGAAGCCGCTGTACGACGCGACGCACGCGGCGCCGTCGGCGCAGCCGCAGCCGAACGCCTTCGCGAGGGTGGCGGCGGGTGCGGTCTTCTTGCTGACGAGCCCCTGCTCCATTTGCACACGCACCACCATCTCGATGGGGTTGATGCCGTACTTCTTCGCGGTGTCGACCATGATGGTCGCGGCGGTCTTCCCGCTCTCGGTATAGGTCGCGAGCACCGACGCGGTGCCCCACGGCGTCTTCTCGAGGAACGTCTGGAGGTCGGCGGCGGTCATCGCTGCGGAGTCGCGCATCGAGATGTCGTCGATGACGGCGTTCCGATCGAAGGCCGCCGCGGTGACGCTCGACGAGCTGCCCTGCGTGGCCTCGGGCGGCGGAACCGCGCATGCCGCGAGAGCGCCCAGCACCAACGCGCCACCGGAGAGACCGAGAAGACCGAGAAGCTTACGCCCGTCCATGGGCCCAGCCCTGCTACATGTGTGCCACTGTAGATGCGTGGAAAAATCAGCGTTTACCGGAACGGATCACCCTCAAGTCATCGAAAATAGGTGGCCCAGCGATCCACGCCTCCCGACCCAGGGTCGTTCGAAACGCGCTCTGGGTCGGGAGCGAATCCAGCGTCCGGGATCCAGCTCGTGGCCTGGTTGCGCACCGGACATCGCGCAGACCGCGGGTGCTTTCTTCGCGGTAGGCGCGCGTGGCTGCTCGGATTGCGCAAGCCTCCGCGCAGATCGGCCGGCCCTGCGCAGCCTGCGAGACGGCAGGGTAGGTGCACATGCTCACGGGGTCAGGACAGGAGAGGTTGGCCATGGCGTATGCTCTACTCAAGGGAAACATGTCGTCCGGTGATCGCGAGGGAACGGAGCGGGACGGTGGGCATACCGAGCTCACGGCCGATGTCGGCTCCACCAAGGGTCAGGAGAACCAGCCGCGGATCTCGGCGTTCTGGGAGGGCGGCTCGCTGACCCGACCGCTTCCCGCGAGCGGCACGCTGACCATCGGACGCTCCACGTCCTGCGATGTCCGCATCGACCACGCGTCGGTCTCTCGTAAGCACGCGATCCTTCATCTCGGCGCGGTCCCCAAGGTCGAGGACGCCGGCAGCCAGAACGGGACCCGCGTCGCCGGCCGCATGGCGGTGTCGGGAGCGCCCGTGGCCGTCGCGCCCGGCGAGGTCATCGAGCTCGGACAGGTCGTCCTCGTCATCCAGGGCGGCGATGCCTCGGCCTCGGCCAGCGCCGCCGCGCGCGCCTCCGGTATGCGCGCCGCCGCCTTGCCCGCCGCGCGCAGCTCGTTCCAATCGACGAACCCGATGATCGCGCAGAAGCCGGTCTCCGCCGGCGCACCGTCGCAGACCATCGCTCCGCCCGGTGCGCGTCCCAACGAGTCGCCGATGCAGCGCGTCGAGCGGCTCGTGCGCCTCGTCGCTGCCGGCAACATCCACGTCCTCGTCCTCGGTGAGACCGGTACCGGCAAGGAGGTCATCGCCGACCGCATCCACCGTGCGTCGCGTCGCGCCGCCGGACCGTTCGTGCGCGTCGACGGTGCGTCGCTCACCGAGCCGTTGCTCGAGCGCGAGCTCTTCGGCGAGGGGGGCGGGGGGATGCCGGACAAGCCCGGACTCTTCGAGACCGCCGACGGCGGCACGTTCTTCCTCGACGAGGTCGCGGAGCTGCCGCTCGGCATCCAGGCGAAGCTCGTTCGCGTCCTCGAGCGCCGCGAAGTGCAGCGCGTCGGCACCGCGCAGGCGCGCGAGGTCGACGTTCGCTTCATCGCCTCCACCAACCGAGATCTCCGCGCGCTCGTCGCCGAAGGTGGCTTCCGCGAGGACCTCTACTTCCGCCTCAACGGCATCACTATCGACATCCCGCCGCTTCGCGAGCGGCAGCCGGAGATCGAGTCGATCGCGAAGGACCTCCTCGCGAAGGCATGCGCCGAAGCAGGTCGGCCTCTGCTCGACCTCGGTCGCGAGGCGATCGCTCGGCTCGAGAGCTACGAGTGGCCCGGCAACGTGCGCGAGCTCAAGAACGCCATCGAGCGCGCCGTGCTCCTCTCCGCGGGCGACGCCATCGATCCGCAGGCGGTGCCCGCGGGCGAGCACGTCGGCGATGCCGCCGCCGGCGCGCGCCTCCGTCAGGACCTCGCGACGTTCGAGCGCCAGCGCATCGTCGAAGCGCTCGAGAAGTGCGCCGGCAACCAGACGAAGGCAGCTCAGCTGCTGGGCATCTCACGGCGCACGCTCGTTTCACGGCTCGGCGAGTACAACCTCCCGCGCCCGCGCGGCGGCGGCACGAAGTAGCGGATCGCGCTCGCGCAAACGCATCGCGCAACGCCTCGCGCAGCTCGCGCAAACGCAACTCGCAGCGCGCTTCACGTTGGCGCCGGCCGTACTCCTCGGTAGAGGAGGGGACTTCGACCTACACTCGACGACGGGCTTTTCGGCCGCGTCTTACGCGTGTGGTACGATTTTCTAGGCCGCGATGAGCGAGCATTCTCCCTCCAGAGGCCGCCTCGTCGGCCGGTACGTCGTGCACGACCGCATCGCGGCCGGTGGCATGGCGACCGTGCATGTCGGGCGCCTGCTCGGCGCCGCGGGCTTCTCACGCACCGTCGCGATCAAGAGACTCCACGACGCGTACGCGAAGGACACCGACTTCGTCGCGATGCTCCTCGACGAGGCACGCCTCGCCGCGATGATCCGTCATCCCAACGTGGTGCCGACGCTCGACGTCGTCGCGGAGCAAGACGAGCTCCTCGTCGTCATGGAGTATGTCGAGGGTGACTCGGTCGCTCATCTCATCAAGCTGACGCTCAACGCCGGGCAGCGCGTGCCCGTGACGTTCGCTGCGGCCATCGCCGCGCAGGCGCTGCACGGCCTCCATGCTGCGCACGAGGCGCGCGATCGAAATGGCGAGCCGCTCGGCATCGTGCATCGCGACGTGTCTCCGCAGAACATCCTCGTCGGCATCGACGGTGTCTCGCGCGTGCTGGACTTCGGCATCGCGAAGGCAGCGTCGCGTGCGACGGCGACGGAGGACGGTCAGCTCAAAGGAAAGACGGCGTACATGGCGCCGGAGCAGCTGCAGCACGGCGCCGTGGATCGACGCACGGACGTCTTCGCAGCGTCGATCGTTCTATGGGAGCTGCTGTGCGGGCGGCGGCTCTTCTTCGCCGATTCGCCGGCCGAGATGATGTCGCGCGTGCTCACGGCGCCGATCGACAACCCGCAGAAGTACGCGCCGCAAGTGCCGCCCGAGCTCGCCGCGGTGACGATGCGCGGGCTCGATCGCGATCCCGATGGGCGCTTCGCGACGGCCGAGGAGATGGCGCTCGCCATCGAAGACGCGGTCGCGATGCCGCGTCCGAAGGACATCGGATCGTGGGTGTCGACGACGGCGAAGCTCACGCTCGAGGGGCGCGCGCAGCTCGTGCAGATCGTCGAGTCGTCGTCGCACAAGATGCCTGCCGCGCAGCAGACGTCCGATCCGGTGCTCGCCAAGGCCATCGAGGAAGCGGAGCGGCGGCGCGCGAACGCGGAGATGGCGACCGACGTCGGCGGCCGGATGGGTCCGGCGATCGAGCCGCGAGCGCAGCCTCCGCAGGGCGCGTACACGTCGCACGCGCCGTATGCGTCGCAGGCTGCTCATCTCTCGCCGACCCGCGCGCCCGGCGAGGAGTCGACCGAGCTCGCGACCGTGCAGAGCACGATTCATCCGGTCAAGCAGCGACCGCAGACGTCCCGCGCGGCGATCGTCCTCGCGGTGGGTGGTGGCACGGCGTTGATGCTCGCGCTCGGGATCGGGCTCGTGCTCTCGGGTGGTGTGCTGAAGAAGCCACGTGGCGAGACCACGCCGCCGGCCGGCGTCACCGCTGCCGAGCCCATCGTGACGGCAGCGCCGGGGCCTTCAGCGTCGACGAGCGCAGCGATCGCAGCGACGCCGAGCAGCGCGCCCACCGCGGCCACGTCCGCGAGCACCAAGCCGCCCACCACGCGCCAGCCGCCCGGCACTCGCCAGCCACCGCCGACGAAGAAATGCGACATCGATTACGTGATCGATGCGCAGGGTCGCAAGCACTTCAAGCCCGAATGCGTCGGTCCTTGAACGGTCGCATGGGTCCCTTCGGCCAGATCGGTCGCTTCGGATTGGTCGCCGCGTTCACGATGGTGGTGCTCGCAGCGTCGCCGGCGCTCGCGCAGCGTGGCGGCGCGAAGCCGCCTGCGAAGGGCGGCGCGAAGGCAGCGTGCCTCGCCGCGCACGAGGAGGCGACGTCGCTCCTCACGCAGAAGAAACCTCACGCCGCCCACGACAAGTTCGTGATGTGTGCGCGTGTCGAGTGTCCCACGGTCGTGCGCAAGGAGTGTGGCGAGCAGCTCGCGGTCGTGGAGAAGGACGCGCCCACCGTCGCCCTCGAAGCGCACGACGAGTCGGGCGCGGACACCACCGCGGTGAAGGTCACGCTGGACGGCGCCGCGCTGACCGAGCGCCTCACCGGCTCCGCCGTCGACGTCGAGCCCGGCGAGCACGTCTTCCGGTTCGAGCGCGGCGACGGCAAATCGATCGAGCAGAAGGTGCTCGTCGTCGAGGGCGAGAAGAACCGCAAGGTCGTGGCCGACTTCGCATCGCTCGTGCCGAAGCCTCCTCCGGGCGACGGTCATCCGGTGACGCCGCACGAAGCGAAGAAGATCCCGGTGCTCGCGTACGTCGCGGGCGGCGTCGGCATCGTCGGCCTGGGTGGCTTCGCTCTCTTCGCGCTCACCGGGAAAGGCGCGGAGAAGGACCTCGCGTCCTCGTGCAATCCCAATTGCACCAACGATCAGCTCAGTCCGGTGAAGCGCGACTACCTCTTTGCCGACATCTCGCTCGTCATCGGTGTGGTGGCTGCCGCGACCGCGGTGATCCTCGCGTGGCCGGCGCTGACGGACGGCGCGTCGAGCAGCACCACCGCCAGCATCGCTGCACGCAACGCTCCTCCGCCGTGGATGCCGCGCATCAAGGTCCGGGCGCTGCCATGACGCGGGCAATGGTGACGGCTCGCAATTTGATTGGGGCGACAATCGTCGTGGCCGGA
>JAXDMI010000321.1:0-3888 GCA_034666145.1 Myxococcales bacterium
TGATGCGTGCGATGCCCTGGCCGTCGATGCGCACTGTGAATGTCGCGCCGCTCGAGTCGAGACGACCACCGGGTACGGCGACGGCGATGTCGCGGAGCCCGCGAAAACGGGCCGATCCGCGATCGAGCGAGATGGTGCCGTCGTCCGGCAGCGTCGCGACGGCAGGCCCTTCGACGTCGACGCCGACGGCCGGATCGACGAGGCTGCGCGTCGTCGTGCCGGTGCTGTCGGGCGCGCCTTCTCCGAGCGCGAAGCCGAGCGTCACCCTCGCGCCGCGCGGAACCGTGAGCGCACGTCCGGCGCCGATCGTGATGCCGGGCTCCATCGCCGAGCCTCCGACGCGACAGTCCGGGCATGCGCCCGTCGCGACGATGCCGCGCGTGGTCACCGCCGCACGCGCCTCTGGAGAGGTGGCCGTCGCGGTGGTGACCGTCGCCGTGGAAAGGGGAGCGATCGGCGCAACGAACGGTGCCGCCGGCGATGCGGTGGGCGCGGGAGCGCTCGCGACGACCTCCTTCGCGCGGGCTAGCTGCGCACCATCACTGCTGCGCACTGCCACGAACGCGATCGCCGCCACGCATGCCGCGGCCGCCGCCCCGAGCACGAACGAGCGCACCGGCAGCACGCGCGGCCGCGGCCACGAAGCCGCGAGACGTTCTTCGCTCGCGTCGCGATACAGGCGATCGTCCTCGCGCAGCGATGCCGCCCACGCGCCCTTGGCGCGCGACAACGCGCGGTTCACGATCTCCTCGTCTCCACCGTGCAGCTCGGAACGATCGGGGATCATGACTTCTCTCCACGGACGTCGTCGGCAAACAACGGGTCTCGGATCAGCTTCTTCGCGAGCGCGGCTCGTCCTCGCTTGAGGCGCGAGCGCACGGTGGGCTCCGGGCAATCGAGGATCTCGGCGATGCGCGGCGCGGGCAGCTCCTCGAGATCGAACAGGACCACCACGATGCGCTGATCGGCGGGCAGGTCCTCGAGATGATGATGGAGCCGTGCGGCTCGCTCGCGATCGGCGAGCGTCTCGGCATCGGCGGGCGTGTCGTCGTGCGGCTCGGGCACGTCGTCGATGCCGAGCACGAAACGCCGCAAATAGCGGCTGATCGAGCGCCAGTGATTCATCACGACGCGCGATGCGATGGCGTACGTGAACGTCGACAGCTCACAGCGTCCTTCGAAGCGCGGAAGCGCGCGGACGACTTGCTCGAGCGTGGCCTGCGTGAGGTCCTCGAGATCGCGCGTCGCGCCCACCAGGCTCCGTACCTGGCCGCGCACCATCACCACGAGCTCGGGCCACGACGGACGCGGCGTGCCGTTGCCGGCGACGCGGCGAATGCCGGAGTCGAAGTCGTCGTCCGCGATGCGGCGCTGTTCGGCGAGGTTCGTCATCGGCGCATGATCAGAAGAGCGGGAACGCGACACCGAGCTGACCGCTCACGCCCACGTGGACCGGCGCGCTGAGCGCGTCGGCGGAGAGCGCCGCGAAGGGCCGTATCGAACCGATCGGGATCTGGACGATGAACGAGCCCTGTCCGTAGACGCCGGTGGACGTCGTGGCCGGGAGCAACCTCGAGTCGGAGATCGGTGACGGCGGATAGTCGGAGGTCGCAGACAGCCCGCCCTCGACCGCGAATCCGACCGGCGCATTCGGGTCGAAGGGCGCGCCGAGCGCGATGCCGACACCGCCGCGCACGGCACGGGCGGCACCGATGCCGGAGCCGCCCGCCTCGGCGCCGAAGCCGAGCGTCGCGCGGATCGATCGCGCGACCTCGAGGCCGGCGAGGAGGCGCCCGCCGAGCATCGCCGGAAGAGCCTTGTCGGTGCCCGACGACACCGAGCCGCTGACGGCCAGGCCGAGCGTCTGCGCGGGGCGCTTCGTGGCAGGCTCGGGCTGCTCGCCGGAGATCGAGAAGCGCAACGTCTCGATGGCGAGCGAGCGCTCCGGTGTCGCGTCGCGTGCCACCTCGACGGCCGCCTCGCGAAGACGATCGTCGTGCGGACCGGACAGATCGAGCGTCGCGAGGACGGTTCCGCCCGACGTGCGCGTGACGAGCGACCACGCGTCGTCTCCGCCCGAGCAGTCGAGGACGGCGCGAAGGCCGGCGTCCGTCGGCGCAGCGGCGACGCCGCACGAGCCGCCGACGGCATCGCACGCGAGCTGGATCTCGTGCTCGAACGCGCTGCGCTCTGCCTTGCACGATGCCCCGGTGGTCTCGACGTACCAGCGCGCCGTGGCCGTCGTGCCGCGCGCAGAGGCTGATGCAGCTGCAGATTCAGAGGCCGATGCCTCGCGTGCGAACAGCAGCGCAACGGTGCCGGCGAGGACGCCGCTAGCTTGCCGGGAAGCGCTCATGCTTCCTTTTAGTCACCGCAGGCAGGCGGATCGATCCCTATTTCTTTCGATGATCTTTCTGCATCATTCGGCGGTGTTGCGGTGACCAACCTGCCATGAGTCGCATGAACCTCGGTCTCTCGTTCGCGACGGGCGCCGCAGCGCTGCTCGCCGGCTGCCTCCCCGACTACCCCACCGACATGCTGCGGCGCAGTCCTACCGGCGGTAGCGCGATCGACGAGGGGAGCGCGTCGTCGTCGTCGTCGCCGCCCGCCGTCGCCGCGGCGACCATCGCGCCGGAGTTCGGTGCCACCGTGAGTCAGGCCGATCCGCCTCCGCCGCTCAGCGGAGGAACGATGGCGGTCGCCCCCGACGGCAAGACCATCGTGGCCGCCGATCCCGATCGCGATCGCGTCTACGTCGTCGACTACCACGACGCGTCCACGCTCCGAACCATCGCGCTGTCGCTCCACGACGAGCCGGGCAGGGTGGTCGTCGACGCCGCGAATCGCGCGCACGTCGCGCTCCGCAGCGGCGGCGCGATCGTCACCATCGATCTCGCTTCGAACGCCATCATCGCGCGTCGTGACGCATGCTCGGCGCCGCGTGGTCTCGCGTACGACGCCGTCGCCGACGTCGTGCACGTGGCGTGCGCGGGCGGCGAGCTCGTCACGTTCCCCGCCGCGGGCGGCGCCGAAGTGCGCAGGCGCATGCTGATGCGCGATCTCCGCGACGTCATCGTGGTCCCCGGCGCGATCATCGTGAGCACGTTCCGTGACGCGCGCACGTATCGCATCGCGGACGGCGCGGACATCGCGGTGGAGCGTCATCGCCTGGAGAGCCCGACGTGGGGCAGCCCCGCCGTCGCGTGGAGGATGGTCGCTCTTCCTACGCGCAGCCAGCCGCCGACGTCCTCGTGGGACGACATCGACGACGTGCTCATCGCGGCGCAGAAGGTGCCGGCCTCGGGCGACGACGTCAGCGTGCCGCCGCCGGTCCCAGCTGCGTACTACACGGACGATGGGTCGTCGCCCGTGCTCCCAGGTACCAGCGCGCCTCCGGATCCCTGCGCCGCGAACGGGCCCGGCCCGGTCGTCCTCGATCGCCACCTCGCGCTGCATCTTCCCGATGCGCCGCTCCCCGTCGATGTCGCCGCGTCACCGGATTGGCTCGCCGTGGTCGCCGCCGCCAACGGTCACACGCCCTCGCTTCCGCAGCTCGTCTTCGTCAATCGCTACCCGATCCCGCCGGAGGACGGTGACACGTTGGGTTGTTTCCCAGGAGCGTCGGGCGTGAACCTTCGGGGGCTCCAGCTCACGTCGGTCGTCTTCGTCGACGACGTCACCGTGGTCGCGCTCTCGCGAGAGCCGGCTGCCCTCGTCGTCGTGGGGGTGACGAGTGGCAGTGAGCTCGCGCGCATCGCGCTCGCGACGGACAGTCGCGAGGACACCGGTCACGCCATCTTTCACTCCAACTCGGGTGTCGGCGTGGCGTGCGCGTCGTGTCATCCCGACGGACGCGATGACGGACATGCGTGGAAGTCGATCGAGCTC
>JAXDMI010000322.1:0-3227 GCA_034666145.1 Myxococcales bacterium
GCTCGCGACCGGGGCCGATCCGCGCGACCCGTAGTGGCGCGCGCGAGCGCTCAGGCCTTGTCGTCTTCCTCGTGGAGCCAGCCGCCGACGATGCCGGCGAGCGCCGCACCCGCGATCGGCGCGAGCCAGAACAGCCAGAGCTGCTCGAGCGCCCAGCCGCCCACGAAGAGCGCGGGCCCCGTGCTTCGCGCCGGATTCACCGAGAGGTTCGTGATGGGGATGCCGATCAAGTGCACGAGCGTCAGCGTGAGCCCGATGGGAATGCCCGCGAAGCCTGCGACGGCGCGCTTCGAGGTCGCGCCGAGGATCACGGTCATGAAGATGAACGTGAGGATCACCTCGGCGGCGAGCGCCGCGGCCAACCCGAAGTGACCGGGCGAGTGCTCGCCGAACCCGTTTGCGGCAAGGCCGGAGACCGCGGCGTCGTATCCCGTGGGCCCGTTCTTGAGCAGCACGAGCAATGCGAACGCGGCGAGCACCGCGCCGACGAGCTGTGCCGCGACGTAGCCGGGCGCGTCTTTCCACGCGAATCGCTTCGCCGTGCAGAGACCGATCGTCACCGCGGGATTGAGATGGCACCCCGATACATGACCGAGCCCGTAGGCGCAGCCGAGGACGGTGAGGCCGAACGCCAGCGACACGCCGAGCAGGCCGATGCCGACGTTGGGGAACGCCGCAGAGAAGACGGCGCTGCCACATCCGCCGAACACGAGCACGAACGTTCCGATGAGCTCCGCAACCAGCTTTCGCATGTCGACTCCAACGCGCGTCGTGTGCGCAGCGCCGATCGTACGCGGAAGGCTGTGGTTCCTGGCAACAAGTCCGCAGGTCGCCTTTGAACGCGCTCACTCGGGTCGGATGTTCTGGTTCACGCGGAAGAAGTTGGTCGGGTCGTACTTCTTCTTGATGGCGACCAAGCGGTCGTAGTTGCCGCGGAAGCTCGCACGCACGCGCTCGGCGCCCTCATCCATCATGAAGTTCGTGTACGCGCCGCCTGCGCAGAACGGATGCACCGCGTCGAAGTAGTCCTTGCACCAGCTCGTGATCTCCGGCCCTTTGGCGGGGTCGGGGTCGACTCCGACGATCACCTCGGCGAACTTGGCGTCGCGGTAACTGAAGGCCGTGGCCTCCGGCGGGATGCGGTGTACCGCTCCGTTGATCGGGTAGAGGTGCATCGTCGAGTGGAGAGTCGGCAGCTTCGCGCCGAATTCGAGGTGCCTTGCGATGGCGTCGTCGGGCAGCTCCTTCACGAAGTCCGCGCGCCAGTACCACTGCAGGCCGGGCGGATAGAGCCCGTCGAACAGGCTCTGCACGGTCGGGAACGGCATGGGCCCCACGGCATCGAGCAACGGCTTGCCGACCGAGCGCATCGCTCGCGTCTCCGCCTCTGTTCGCTCCGGCGACGCGAGACAGCACCAGACGATGCCGCAGACCTTCGTCATGTGAAGCTCCGCAGGGAACATCGGGACCGGCGGGACGGTCAGGAACGCGAAGAACCCGCTGATGTCCTCGGGAGCGCGCGCGATGAAGTCGCGGTACGCGCGCATGACGTCGGGGCCTTGCTCCAGCGGCCAGAACGTCGGACCGGCCATCACCGTGTCGACCGGGTGAAGCCGGAAGAGGAACGAGGTCACGACGCCGAAGTTTCCGCCGCCGCCACGGAGCGCCCAGAAGAGGTCCTCGTTCTCGTGAGCGCTCGCCTTCACGAAGCTGCTATCGGCGAGGACGACATCGGCCTCGAGGAGGTTGTCGATGGTGAGCCCGTACTTGCGCGTGAGGTAGCCGATGCCGCCACCGAGCGTGAGACCACCGACGCCGGTGGTGGAGATGAAGCCGCTCGGCGCGGCGAGACCGAAGGCATGCGTTGCGTGGTCGACGTCGCCCCACACCGCCCCGCCGCCGACCCGCGCCGTTCGCGCTTCGGGATCGACCCGCACGCCGCGCATGGGCGAGAGGTCGATGACGAGGCCTTCGTCGACGACGCCGAACCCCGGACCGTTGTGACCGCCTCCGCGGATCGCCGTGGGGAGGGCGTTCTCACGGCCGTACGCGATCGCCGCCATCACGTCCTCGACGTCGACACAGCGTGCAATCAAGCGCGGCCGTCGATCGACCATCGCGTTGTAGACGTGGCGCGCTTCCTCGTAGCCGCCGTCCTCGGGTTGAATCAGCTGTCCTCGAACGCGCGCTCGTAGCTGCTCCGTCGACATCGCCGCCATGGTGCTTCTCCAGGCCAGACCGCTACGTCGTTTTGCACGCGATGTGCCTCGACCGAAGCGCGCACCTCGCCGCGGCGCGCACGGTGGCGCTCGAAGGCTGCACGCGCAGTCTGCGAATCCCGAGCTGAGCCGGCTACTCGTTCGCTTTGTCGATCTTCGACATGCGCGTCGACGGCTTCCGGTGCGAGCCGGAGGTCGTCGGCGCCGGCGGCGATAGCGAACGCGCGCGCACCACCTGACCGTCGGTGACGATCTCGACGCCGACCGTACGGCAGCGGCGAACGAGACGATCGAGGTCGACCTGGGCCGAGACGAGGAGACCGCCGGCTGGTGACGGATCGAGGAACAGCTCCGCGGTGGAGCGACGCGTGCGCAGGAGCTCGCGGACGTTCGCGTCGTCGACCCAGAGAAAGCCGCTCGATGAAACGTAGCTGCCGCGACCGACCACGACGCTTGCCGCTGCGAGCGTGCGCGACAGCGTCTCGGGCAGCGGCGCGATGGCCTCGATGCGCTGGCGCAGCGAGTCCGCTTCGTAACCGGCAGAGAGCGCGCGCGCGAGGGTCTGCGGTGCGACGATGAGATCGAGCGTCTCCGCGGCGCGACCGACGTCGACGAAGCCGAAGATCGCGAAGATGGAGCTGATCTTCGCGGTGGGGCCGAGACGGAGCACGTGCGTGTCGAGGAACTTCGACGGCGTGCCGTCGTGCGTGGGCGCCTTGTCGGCGACGAGCGCGCGTCCACGCGGCGTGAGCCGGATCGCGAGCTGCGGCTTGTCACTGCCCTCGGCAGCGTCGTCCTCGCCGACATCGTGTTTGCCGAGCTAAGCGAGGCTCTCCATGATCACGCGACGAGCGACCTCCATCGGGGGAACCGGCTCGACGCCGACGCGCTCGGCCCAGCGACGGAGCAAGCGCTCGACACCGGGAATGCGGTGATCGGTACGGAGATAGCCCTCGAGGCTTTCCCACGGGATCCAGCGGCTCTCACCGAGATCGCGCAGCGCCTCGA
>JAXDMI010000323.1:0-3056 GCA_034666145.1 Myxococcales bacterium
GAAAGCGTCTACACCGGCGACTCGTTCGGGCTCGTCTATCCCGCGCTGCAGAAGCACGGCTTGTTCGCGCTCGCCACGACGAGCCCCACGAACTTCGACGCGAAGGAGGCGCGCATCAGCATCGAGCGCATTCGCGGGCTCGCCGAGAAGTATGCATGCCTCACGCATTTTGGCGCATCGACGGACATCGACGGGATCGCGCAGCAGCTCCATGCGTGGATCGACCGGGCCGACGCCTGGGTCCAGGACGCGGCGCGCGGCACCGAGAGCGTCGACGCGATCACCGAGCGCCTGCGCGGCAGCTGGCGCGACGCGATCGCCAAGGAGGCGGAGGCGCGAGACCTGCGCTTCGGTCCTGCGGAATGGGAGCTCCTCGCGATGGACATCGACCTCAACGCGCAGGGTCTCGCGGTCGCCGCCGAGCTGAAGCGCAATCCTCCGCCGCCGCGCCCCAAGGCCTAACGAGAACGCGCCGCGTACAGCGTCGCGCAGCTCTTCGCGGCGCTCGTCATCAGCGCATCGTCGATGGTGCGCCCGGCCGCGCGCGCCTCCTTCACCTGCGCGAAGAGGGCCTTCGCGAACGGGTCGATCCAGCGATCGCCGCCGTACCAGGGAACGCTCGCATCGAAGTGCTGCGGGTCGGCGGTGCTCAGGAACAGCTTCTGGTGTGCAACGGCGAGCGGCTCTTCGAGGATCTTCACGGGCTTCACGTCCGCCGTGGGATCGCAGCCCGCCAGGAACGTGCGCGTGAGCGCGCGCTTTTGCTCTTCGGACTGGTGTGCCGATGCGTAATGAACGAATTCGTGAATCGGAATATCGATATTGGACGCCGCGCCATTCCCGTGTTTCGCGGGATTGTATTTGAGGAGGAGAAAGCGGTCGCGACTGTTCGCGGTGACGTTCTCCACCGGGGGCCACCATACGTAGAGTGCCGTGAACCGTGGGAGACTCGTGACTCCATAAAACTGCGCGAGACCCGTCGCATAAGCGTCCGCGTGGGCCTCTTCGAGCTTCGTCGAGGTGGCCGACGCGATTGCCAAATAGGCTTTGCTCTCGACGAGCAGTGATTCGTATTGGGGGCGGTATACGGCGTAGAACGCCTTCAGCTCGGCGATCTCCTGCGCGGTCGCGACGTCGCCCAGCTTCACGAACGCTTCATCGAGCGACTGTGAATCGTAGAAGGCAGCCGCGAACCGATCGATCGGCTTCACGGGCCCGAAGAGCGACGTCGTCCTTGGATCGCTGCCGTCCTGCCCGTCGGGCGGACGGGGATAGCTTCGCTTGCGGAGCTGCTTGTACGAGGCAAAGCGTTGCTCGTCGGCCGGCGTGATGCCGAAGCGCTCGTTCCAGTACGCGCGATATTCTTCGTCGCACTTGCCGGGCAGCCAGCTCGACACGTTGTCCATGATCTCGAACACGTTCGCGGCCTCGCGATACGTCACCGTGATGCTGGCGGTGTTGTCGGCGTTGCGCGCAATGGCCACGGTCGCGGTCGGGGCACGCTGCGGAGGTCGCGTCTCGTGCGCGGCACAGCCGGTAACGAGCAGCGGCAAGGCCGCGAGAGCGGAGTAGGATGGGCGCATGTACTACGAGACATTCAATCAGATGAAGAAGCAGCTCGGCCAGCTCGACAAGTGGCTCGAGGCCGCTGCGGCCCACGCCGAAGCGAAGAAGTTCGATTCGAAGAACTTCCTCGGCCTTCGCCTCTCCGTCGATCAGTTCCCGTTCGCGCGCCAGGTCCAGATCACGTGTGACACGGCGAAGCTCGGCGCTTCACGCCTGACCGGCAAGGACGCGCCGAACCAGCCCGACACCGAGGAGACCATCGACCAGCTGCGCGCGCGCGTGCAGTCCGCGATCGCGTACCTCGGCGGATTCACCGCGAAGGACTTCGAGACCGCCGCCACGCGCTCGGTCACGCAGCCGCGCTGGGAGGGCAAGACCATGACCGGCGCCGACTACTTCCTCGAGCACGTGCTGCCGAACTTCTACTTCCACCTCACGACGACCTACGCGCTCCTCCGCCACGCCGGCGTCGGGATCGGCAAGCGCGACTACCTCGGCACGCTCACGCAGAAGGCGCCTCAATAGGCGTCAGCTCTCCGAGCATCGTCGGGATCAGCTCGGAGACCGTGGGGTGGATCGGAACGGTGCGCTGCAGCATGCTCGCGGGCGCGCCCGCGTACATGACGTCGAGGATGCCGTGGATGGCTTCGTCGCCGTCCGTTCCGAGGATCGCGGCGCCGAGGATCTTCCTGGTCTCGGCGTCGACGACCACCTTCATGAAGCCTTGCGTCTCGCCCTTCTCGATGGCGCGGCTCACTCGCGTCATCGGGCGATGACCGACGAGCAGAGGGCGTCCGCTCTTGCGCGCCTCGGTCTCGGTGAGACCGGCGCGCCCGAGCGGCGGATCGGTGTACAGCGCATATGCGACGATGCGATCGCTGACCTTGCGATGGTCGTCGTCGAGCAGGTTCGCGGCGACGATCTCGAAGTCGTTGTACGCGGTGTGCGTGAACGCGCCTCGCCCGTTGCAGTCGCCGAGAGCCCAGATGCCTTTGACGTTCGTGCGGAGCTCGTCGTCGACGACGACGTACCCGTGCGCGTCGACCGTGACGCCCGCGCGATCGAGGCCGAGATCTTGGGTGTTCGGCAGTCTCCCGACGGCGAGCAGGAGATGCGAGCCGACCACGACGGGAGGGCCGCTCTCGCAATCGACGCGCACGGCGACGTCGTCGTCGGCACGCGCGAGCGAAATGCACTTGGCGCTCACACGAACCGTGATCCCTTCGCGTTCGACGATTCCCTTGATCGCGTCGGCGACGTCCTCGTCCTCCCGGAGAACGAGGCGTGGGCCCATCTCGACGACGGTGACCTCGCTTCCGAACCTGCGGTACATCTGCGCGAACTCGAGACCGACGTAGCTGCCGCCCACGACGACGAGATGGCGCGGCAAGGTCTCGAGCGCGAGCATCGACGTGTTGGTGAGGAACGGCACGTCAGCGATGCCCGGCAGCGAAGGGATGCGCGCGCGCCCTCCCACGTTGATGAAGATG
>JAXDMI010000324.1:0-19922 GCA_034666145.1 Myxococcales bacterium
GAACGAAGAGCTGCAGAGCACGAACGAGGAGCTCCAGAGCGTCAACGAGGAGCTCTACACGGTCAACGCCGAGTACCAGCGCAAGATCGCCGAGCTGACCGAGCTGACCAACGACATGGATAACCTCCTGTCGAGCACCGACGTCGGCACCATCTTCCTCGACCGCCAGCTCAACATCCGCCGCTTCACCCCGCAGATCGCCGACAGCTTCACGCTCCTCCCGCAGGACATCGGACGGTCCATCGAGTCGTTCACCCACAAGATGGACCACCCGGGGCTCAACGACGATCTCCGTCGCGTGGTCGCAGACGGCGTTCCCGTCGAGCGCGAGGTACGCGATCGCGACGGCCGCTCGTTCTTCCTCCGCGTCCTTCCGTACCGCGCGAAGGGCGAGGTGCTCGGCGTCGTCATCACGCTCATCGACGTGAGCGGCCTCAAGGCGGCGGAGGACGCGCTCTTCCACGAGCGCTATCTCCTCAACAGCCTGCTCTACAGCATCCCCGACGCGATCTACTTCAAGGACCTGCGCGGTCGCTTCATCCGCGCCAACCATGCGATGGCGATGCGGCTCGACCTCTCGGACCCGCGCGACGCCGTCGGCAAGACCGCGTTCGAGCTCCCGAACCCGACCTGGGCGCTTGCTCTCCAGGCGCAGGACGAGGTGGTGCTCCGCACCGGCGAGCCCCAGCAGTACCGCCTCGAGCGACGCAGCCGCAAGGAGGGTGGATCGGACTGGGACCTCGTCACGCGGCTCCCGCTGGTCGACGCCGAGAAGAAGACCGTCGGCATCATCGGCGTCTTCCGCGACGTCAGCGAGCAGAAGCGCGCCGACGAGCGCATCCAGGAGGGGATGCGACGTCGCGACGAGTTCCTCGCCATGCTCTCGCACGAGCTCCGTAATCCGCTGGGCGCGGTGGTGACGGCTACGGCACTCCTCAAGGCCGACGAGTGCCCACCCGAGAAGCGTCCGCGCCTCATGGAGATCATCGAGCGACAGTCGGAGCAGATGGCGCGCCTCCTCGACGACCTCCTCGAGGTGAGCCGCGTCACGCAGAACAAGATCGAGCTGCGCAAGCGACGCGTCGATCTCGGCGCGGTCACGCGCGACGCCGCCGACGCCGTGCGCAACCTGATGGACTCGCGCAAGATCGAGTTCTCCGTGCTCATCGATCCCCTCCCGCTCTACGTGGACGGCGACCCGGCGCGACTGCAGCAAATCCAGGTCAATTTGCTGACGAATGCTGGAAAGTACACGCATCGTGGCGGTCGCGTTCGCCTCGAGGCGAAGCGCGACGACGGCGAAGCGATCATCATCGTCCGCGACGACGGTGCCGGCATCCCGCGCGAGATGCTGGACAACGTGTTCGAGCTCTTCGTGCAGTCGGACCGCACGCTCGACCGCTCGGAGGGCGGCCTCGGCGTCGGCCTCACGCTGGTGCGCTCGCTCGTCACCATGCACGGCGGAACGGTGTCGGCGCACAGTCAGGGCGAGGGCAAGGGCTGCGAGTTCATCGTGCGACTGCCGCTCGCGAAGACCCTCGCAGCCGACGAGGCGGTGCCGGGCCGCTTGCCACCGGCGTTCCTCGAGTCGCGTCGCGTGCTCGGGTCACGTCGTCCGATGGGCCATCGCGTCGTCATCGTCGAAGACAACGCGGACAGCCGGGAGATGCTCTGCGAGCTGCTGTCGCGCGCCGGCTTCGAGTGCAACGCCGCGGATCGCGGCGACGCCGGGCTCACGCTGATCCGCGAGATGCGTCCCGACATCGCGGTGGTCGACGTTGGTCTCCCCGGGATCGATGGCCTCGAGCTCGCGCGGCGGGTTCGTGGCGACGCGGTCCTGTCCGATACGTACCTCGTCGCGCTCACGGGCTACGGCCAGGCTACCGACCGCGTCACCGCGCTCAACGCCGGCTTCGACGAGCACGTCGTCAAGCCGGTGCGCTCCGACGAGCTCGTGCGCTTGCTGGCCGTCGACGGGCAGGGCGGCGCTCGTCACGTCGACGGCGCGACCGGCATCATGCGGCGTCGGAACCAGACGGCAGACTAGCGCGGCGTTGTAGACTCGCGCGGCATGCCCCGGCTTCGGAACGTTCGCGCCGCCGCCTTCGCCGTGGTGGCGATGGCGGTCACCTTCGCTAGCGCGCGCGAGGCGTGGGGCAACGGGCGCTTTCCGGCATCGAACGGCGTGCTCTTCTCACCCACGGCAGGCACCGACGACGCAACGGTGGTGGTGCGGGTCACCTTCGGGCTCCTGGTCACGAAGGATCGCGGCAAATCGTGGGGCTGGATCTGCGAGCGCGCGATCGGCTTCTCGGGTCCCGAGGACCCCACGTACGTGATCACGAAGAGCGGCGCGATCGTCGCGGGCCTGTTCGACGGCCTGCGGGTCTCGCGTGACGGCGGTTGCACGTGGGAGCCCGTGAAGACCGACGCGACCGTGTTCGTCGACGTCACCATGCGCTCGGACGGTGCGATCCTCGCGCTCGCGTCGAGCTACGACCGGCACGGCGACGGCGGGAGCCTCTACAAGACGCAGGTCTGGATCTCGACCGACGACGCGCGCTCGTTCGTGCCGCTTGCGCCGCGCTTCGATCCCACGTTGCTCGGCGAGACGGTGGAGGTCGCGCCGAGCGATCCCCAGCGCGTGTACGTCTCCGCGGTGCGCGGCGACGACGTCGGGCGGCAGGCCCTGCTGCTCGCGTCGGCGGACGGCGGCAAGCACTGGACGGAGCGCGCCACGACCCTGGAGGGGAAAGAGCTCGCGGCGTTCATCGCGGCGGTGGATCCGAAGCGTGCAGATCGCATCTATCTTCGGACGTCGGCGTCACCCGAGAACCCGACGCGACTCCTGGTGACCGACGATGCCGGCAAGACGTACCGCAAGCTGCTCGGCGCGAAGGGCCCGCTCCTGGGCTTCGCGCTCGCCGCCGACGGCGCGCGCATCCACGCGGGTGGGCCCGATGACGGGCTCTATTCGGGGAGCGCCGGCGCGCTCGAGCTGACGCCGAGCTCGAAGCTCAAGGTGCAGTGCTTGTCGCGGGCAGGGGATGCGCTTTGGGCGTGCTCGAGCGAAGGCGGCGGCTTCATCGCGGGGGTCTCGCGCGACGAGGGCGCGACGTTCGAGCCGCGGCTCCACCTGCGGGACATCGCCGGGCCGCTCGCGTGTGGGGAGGGGACGGCGGTCGCGAGGGAGTGCGGGGTCGATTGGGCGAAGCTACAGAGGGAGCTCGGGCTCGGTGGGGGAGCGGGAGCGGGAGCGAGTGCGAGCGCGGGAGCGAGTGCGGACGCGGGGGCGGGAGCGGACGCGGGAGCGGGGGCGAACGCGGCGGCGGGGGAGGCGGCGCTCACGCGCGATCGCGGGGCTTGGATCGCGGCGATCGTGGCGGTGATCGGTGGTGCGGCGTTGCTATGGCGGGCTCGGCGGAAGGGCGCATGACGCGGCTCACGGAGGCGTGCAGTCCCCGCTGATCGCCACGCCGCCGAACAACGTGCCGTTGCGCGGTGTCCCGCCCGGGGGAATGACCGAGTCGAACGTGGTGGTCTCGCCGATCTCGCTGAAGCGCCACAGAGAGAGAGTCATCGCGTCGACAGTATGAAAGCGCTCGGGCTGGAAGTCGGGGGTGCCGCCATCCGGATTGCCGCCGATGTACTGATAGCGATCGGTGCTCGAGAGACGCACCTCGTCGATCACTCCCTGGAACGGATCGCCGGGCTGCCTCATCGTCGAAGCGATGCGCATCGGCTGTGGGACCGCGACCGGTCGTCTGCACGACGTGCCCACCGCGTTTGCGCCGCTGTTGAAGCCGCGCGTGAACACTCGGATCGAGCCGCTGTCGAGGGTGGCGTCCGCCTGGAAGACGCCAGCGATGTGCGTCCATTTTCCGACCTCGAGCCGAAATCCCTCGCCCTTCGCCGTCGTGTCGGAGCCGACGCCGGCGCCGGTGCAGTTCATCCGAAAGACGGCGAAGCCGTCGTGGATCTGGAGCCCGAAGGATCCGAGAGAGTTGCTCTGCCAGCGATCGACGACGTTGTACGTCGCGCCCGGCACGAGCTGAGCTGGCTTGACCCAGGCCTCGATCGTGAACGACGTCGCCATGTCGACGGCTGTGGTGTCGATGGGGAGCGTGACGTTCCCGCCGGTCGCCGTGAGCACGCCACATGCGCCGTCGACAGTGCTGCCCGCGTCCGTCGTCGTCCCGGTGTCATTCGACGAGATCGCGTCGCCGGTGGCGCCATCGGTTCCGGCTTCGCTCCCCGCCTCGAGGTCTTCGCCCAGTGGCGGGCCGAGCACAGGATCGGTACCCGTGCACGCGCCGGCGCAGAGCGCGACGAGGCAAGCGGCACCGACGCAGAGAAGAACGAAGGGACGCAGCCGCGGCATCCCGTTCAGTATAGCCCTCACGCTCCCAAAGAAGCCGTCAGAAGCCGCGGTTCGTGCCGAACAGCAAGCGGAACGAGTTCACTTGCGCGCCGTGGTCGATCGTCTCGGTGCCCATGCCGACGAGGATCTCGAACGTGTTGTCGGCGACGCCCACGGACTCGATACCGATGTTGGCGCTCACGCGGAGCAGCTTGGCGTCGAAGTCCTGGAGCTGCGGCCCGAAGACGTTGCCGAGCGCGCCCTGGATGGAGCCATCGAAGAGCACCCAGATCGGCCAGCGGTACTTCAACGTCGCGATCGCGGCGCTGCGATCGACGAGGCGCCCGTAGAGGTAGCCGCGCATCGGCCCGCTGCCGCCGAGCACCACTTGCTCGGTGAAGGGGATGGTCGCGCCCGCGGTGATCGGATCGACGAAGAGCGTCGTCACCGAGAGGCTCACGGTGCGGTTGTTGTGCACGTCGAGGAAGCCGCCCAGGGAGCCGCCGTAGCGGATCCAGTTGTCGGTGGAGTGTCGCACGTTGGAGCCCTGCTCGACCTCCGCCTCGAAGCGCACGCCGGTCTGCGATGCGGGTCGCGGCTCGCGGGTGTCGACCGTGAGCTCGCCGCGCGCGAACGTGGCGGTGTAGCCGCTGAGATAGCCAGGGGGCGGCGCCGCGAAGATGCCGTCGTTGACCCGGTTCTGGAGCGAAGGGTCACCGCAGCAAGAGTCGTCGCGGAAGTCGACGTAGCGAACACCGCCTTCGACGGTGACGCGGCTGCCTCGCCACCACATCGTCTCGAAGACGGGCTTCGCCTGGAGCTTGTCGATGCCGAAGCGCGATCGGTCGCCGTTCAGCGAGCGCGGGCCGAGACCATAGAAGACGAAGTCCGGACGGTGCGTGCCCTCGAAGCGCAGATCGAAGAACGAGTCCTTGCCGACCGGGATCTTGTCGGCGACCGAGCCCTGCAGCCAGTCCGGACCGAACGTCGAGAAGTGCAGCCGCAGGTGATTGCCCTTGCCGAGCAGATCGTTCCAGAACGCGTAGATGCCGATGCTCGGTCGGAAGCCGAGATCGAGGAAGAACGTCGGGAAGACACCGGCCTGCTTGTCGGGACCGAACGTGAAGAAATTCACGATCGCCGTCGGCCACTGCTTCTGCTCCGCGGTGGTGATGAGCCAGCCGAGCGGCCTGCGGATGATGTACTCGCTCACGAAGTAGAGCGGCGAGAGGATGATGCGCGGGATCCACAGCGCGACGTCACCGGCGGTGGTCGGCTCTGGTCCTCGTCCGTCGTAGTCGGGCTCGGCGCGCTTCGGGCTCTCGCCACCCGGCGGTGCGGGCGGGACGGGCTCGCCGGCGACGGTGCCGGGCGCGTCGCGATTGTCGTAGCCGGCGGCCGCGGCCGTGCCGGGGGCCGTCGCACCAGGACCGGCGTCCGCTTCCGGCGCGGCAGCGGCAGCGGCGCCGGCATCGGCGGCGCCACCCGGCGCCGGCTCGCTACCCGGCGGTGAGGCGGGCGTCGTTTGCGACTCTGCGCCCTTGTCCGAATTCGTGGGCATGCCGCCGGGATCGGGGACGCGGCGCGACCCGTCGCTCGGCGTGCCGCCCGGCGGTGCAGAGGGGCCCGGTCGCGTATCGGTCTGCGCGCTCGCGGCTGGCGCCGTGAGCCACGACGCCGCTGCAAGGCATGCGCCGATCAGGCAGGAAAAGCGGGTTCGTCGACGAAGCAAGCTCCCGCACGATACCTGAAAGGCTCAGGTCGCAACCGCAGATTGTTGCGGCCCGCGACGCGCGCGCGAGGCACATCGACGACCTCTCAGCGCACCGGCCGCGCAAGCGAGGCAGAGGAGCGCAGTAGCTCGTCGGCGAGCTCCTTCGAGCCTCGCTCCCGCGTTCGCGCGGCAGGCTTCACGTCACCGAGCAGCGGGACGAGCACGTCTCGCACGCGCGTCGGCAACACGACCTCGACGTATTCGAAGGCCGTGCCGCGCAGTCCAGGATCCGCCGAGCGCAGCGCGCGATATGCGATCGACAGCGGCTCGCGTTCGAGCACGAGACCGAGGACCGTGAAGACGTGCGCGAGCCCTCGCATCATCGCGTCTTCGCCCGCGCCGTCGCCCGCGTCATCGGCCGCGCTGTCGTGCGCGGCACCGCGCTTCCAGCCTGCGCGCCCCGTCGTGAGCTCGTGGACGACGCTGTCGAAGACCTCTTCTTCTTGCAGCGTGACATGCGACTCGTCTTGCATCTGTTTCAGGCCCAGCGCGACCTGCACGCGGACCTCGAAGAGCGGATCGCGCAGCGCCATCAGCAGGCCGTTCGCCGCGCGCTGCGTGCGACACATCTTGAGCACGCGAGGGATGCGCCGTCGCACGCGTGGATCGACGTCGGGATCGAGGAGCGCGTCGAGGAGCTGCCCCGTGGACTTGGCGGCGACCTTGCGGAGCGCGCGCACCGCGTCGCGCACGACGGCATCGTCGGCGAGCAGCGGGATGACGAACGCCGTCAGCGCCGGGAGGAGTGGCGTGCTCAGTGCCGCCTTGATGCGCGCCGCGTCGCCGGTGCGAAGCGCCGCCGCGCGCGTCGCGACGGGATCGGCGGCAACGTCCAGCGCGCTGGCGGCAGGCGCGTCGTTCGGCGCTCCGGCGGGCGCCGCACCAGCGAGCGTGGCGGGGGCGGCGGTGGTCGTCTTCTCCTCCTTGTCCTTGGTCTTGCCCTCTTTGGTTTTCTGGAACTGCTCGATGCGCGCGAGGAGCTGCTGGCGGTCGAGGAGTGCCGTCGTCTCTGCGAGCGTCCTCCTCGTCGTGAGGTCGGCGAGCTCGTCGTCACCGAGCGCAACAGCCCCTGATTTCAGGCTCGAAGCGAGCGCCGCGACGTATCCGTCGTGCAGCCTCGACGCGACGACCCACGACAGCGCGGCCATCGCGATGGCGCCGATGAGGACCGCGCGCGTCGCGAGGTCTGGACCGAGATGCACGATCGCGAGCAGCGCCACGCTGCCGATGGTGGTGCCCACGCGATCGACACCGACGTCGATGATGGTCTTGGTGGCGCGCTTCTTCGCGGTCGGCAGGGGCGTGTAGAACAGCTCGTACGCGGAGCGGTAGAGCGAGTTGCGCGTCACCGCCTCGCCGCCGCGGAGCAGCACCACCGACCAGAGATGCGGCGTCACCAGCGCGAGCACCGCGCAGAGCGCCACCGTGATCGGCTGCGCCTTCACCGTTCCCGCGAGTCCTCGCCACTCGAGCATCGGGCGCGAGAGCCCGGTCTGCGCGATGAACGAGAGCACGCCGACGATCATGTTGAAGAGCGCGAAGAAGCCGAGCAGCGCCGGTCCCTTGCCGTACTCGTGCGTCGCGTGAGCGCTGAGGAGCCAGTCGAGGAGCGCCTGGATGATGGCGCCGGCGAGCACGAGGAGCGCGAGATCACGAAGATAGGGGGTCTCGCGCACGATCTTCCAGCCGCCGCCCGCGAGCGGCTCCTCGGTCTTGCCGCTGCCCGCTACGAGCACGCCGTCGCGCGCGCTCCCGACGGTGCGGAGCGCGCCCCACAAGCCGAACACGTTGATGCCGGCGAGCAGCGCCAACATCATCGGCACCGAGAGATGTGAAGACGCGCGCCAGACGACGACGCCGCCCACGACGCCCCCGATGGTGCCGCCGCTCGCGATGCGCCCGACGATCTTCTTGGCGCTGTGCGGATCGAAGCGCTCGTTCACGAGCGACCAGAACGCGCTGACTGCCGCCGAGCCGTAGATTGCAGTATGCATGTAAACGGCGACCGCAGCCGCGCGTTCCGAGTGCAGGCTCAGCCACCACTCGAGCAAGAAGAGCGCGGCGCTGCTCCCGAACATGACGGGAACGATGCGCGCAGGGCCGTATTTGCCGAGAGCGCGTGAGATCCCGACGACCGCGACGGAGGACACCAGCGCCGCGCCGATCATCGCGGCGGGCAAGAGCTCGAGCCCGAAGTGCGACAGAAAGAGCGTGTCGCGCGTGGCCTTCCCGGCGACGTGCTGCGCGACGAGCGAAGCCGACGCGACCGCCGCCGACCAGACTGCGGATCGCAGTGGGTCTCCGGCGGGCGCGCCGCGCTCCAGCTTTTGCGGCGTCCCCGTCATCCGTCACGGTCGAGGGTATCAACAAAGTGGGGTATCGTGCCTGAGCCCGCGCGTCGCGCGAGCCGAGCAACGCGGACAACGAGGACGGGGTATGGCCAAGCAAACGATGACGCCGGGCGGCAGTGCCGGGAGCGGAAAGCCGAGCCCGGGCGACGAGGGAATCCTCGTGAAGCTGCTCTCGCTCTTCGCGGTCGTGCACGCGAGCGAGGTCTACTCGGTGCTCCTGCTGACGCTCGACGGAGTGCTGCTCCTCGCGTCGTATTACTTCCTCAAGGTCATTCGCGAGCCGCTCATCCTCGCCGCGCCGGGCGGCGCCGAGACGAAGAGCTACGCCACCGCGTTCCTCGCCGTGCTGTTGATCGGTGTCTTCTACGGCTATCGCGCGCTCGCACAGCGCGTGGACCGACTCCGGCTCATCACGTACACGAAGTTCTTCTGCGCAGCGTGCCTCGTCGTCTTCTGCATCCTCGGGCACATGGGCGCGAAGATCGGTATTCCGTTCTATCTGTGGGTGGGCTGCTACAGCCTCACGATCCTCGCGCAGTTCTGGGCCTTCGCGAACGACATCTACACGCCCGAGCAAGGCAAGCGCGTCTTCGCCGTCATCGGCGTCGGCTCGTCACTCGGCGCCCTCATCGGCTCGCAGCTCGCGGGCATGGCCGTGAAGCCGCTCGGTCTCTACAACATGATGCTCGTCCCGGCCGGCGTGCTCATGGTGTGTCTCGTCCTCGTGCGCCTCGTCAACGCGCACGAGACCACCGACGCCGCGCGCAAGAAGGAGTCGCAGGTGCCTCCCGGCGGCAAGGGCGGCATGTCGATGATCTTCAGCCATCGGTACCTGCTGCTCATCGCAGCGATCATCCTGATGGTGAATCTCATCAACTCGAACGGCGAGTACATCCTCGACCGCACGCTCGAGGGCGTGAAGGAAGCGCGCGGCTACGACGAGAAGGAGGCCAAGGTCTGGCTCGGCCAGTTCAAGGCCACCTACTTCTTCTGGGCGAACCTCGCCGGCGTGGTGCTGCAGCTCTTCGTCGCGTCGCGCATCTTCAAGTACCTCGACGTGCGAGGTGCACTCTACATCTATCCGCTGCTCGCTATCACCGCCTACACCGGCATGACGATCATGCCGGTGCTCGCCATCGTCGAGCTCGGGAAGATCGCCGAGAACAGCCTCGACTACTCCATCTACAACCAGGCGAAGCAATCGCTCTGGCTACCCACGACGCGCGAGCAGAAGTACGTGGCGAAGCAGGCCATCGACACGTTCGTGGTCCGGGCGGGCGACCTCCTGTCCGGCGGCGTCGTGTTGCTCGGGGCCACGCTCGCCTTCGGCACGAAGATCTTCACGATGATCAACGTCGCGCTGGGCGTCGTCTTCCTCTTCGTCGTCGTGCTGATGGGCCGCGAGCACAAGAAGCGCGCCGCCGAGGTCCAGGCCGCGGACGACAAGGCGGGCAAAGGGCCGCCCGAGGACGCCTCGGCGAGGAAAGAAGAGACCGCGCGCCAGAGCGCGTGAACCGGCTTCTTCTTCGTCTAGCTTCGGCCGCGGTCGCGACGTGATCGCACGAGCACCGCGCCGAGCGCGAGGCCGATGAGCGCAAAGGACGCGGACGACGACGAGCGCGACGAGAGCGCGCCGGGCGCCGTCGAGCAGCCTGCGTTGGCGACCGGCATCAGGCTCACCTTGCGCTTGGTCGTCGTCTTCGCCGGCGTCGTCGTGGTGGTGTCGCCCGTGCCGTCGCTGGTGCCGTCGGATGAGCTCGTGCCGTCGGAGGTCGCGCTCGTGGACCCGGTGGTGTCGCTCTGCGGCGTCGCGCCTTTCGCCGTCTCGCCGGGGAGCGCATTCGCGGCCTGCAGCGGATGCCCCGCCGCCACGGCCGCCGCCGCGATGGCCTGCGCGTGCGATGCGGTGTCGGTGTAGATCGAGGGACGGTCGTTGCACTCGCCGTCGATGCCGCGCGAGGTCATGCCGATGACGTTCCCGGCGGCGTCGAAGAGGGGACCGCCGCTGTCGCCGAAGCAGGTCGACTCGCCGGTGCCAATCTCGCCGGCGGGGAGCGTGACGGGAAGCGTCTGTCCGGCCGCGGTCGTGTAGCTGTAGCTCTTCGGCCCGACCGCATCGACCTTGATGCCGGTCCTCACGAAGCGACCGTTCGTGACGTTCCCCGTGCCGTCGTCGCCGTAGCCGGAGGTGGTGGCGATCTCGCCGGGCGTGAGCGCGGTGAGGCGGACCTTCGCGATGGTGACGCCGGTGATGTCACGATCGAGCTGAAAAAGGCCGATGTCGTTGCCGCACATGCTGTTCGGCTTGGACGTGTCGATGATCACCTTCGCCGCCTGCGCCACGGGATTGCCCGGCTGCGTGCCCACCGAGATGGTGAGCTGCGATGGCGCCGTCGGCGCCGAGAACGGGCCGCACTCCTGGGTCTCGTCGGGGGTGGCGACGCAATGATGCGCGGTGAGCACGAGGTTGGGCGCGATGAGCGTGCCGGTGCAGAAGGCGCCCTGCGTGCCGATGTTGATCTTCACGACCGCGTTGTTCGTTGCCGTGTCCGGCGTGCCGTTGACGATGCCCTGCGAGACGCGGCGAACGCGCGCCCCCGACGCGTCGCCGGGGGCGCTGCTCTGCGCGCTGCGGTCCGCGATCTCGTTCGAACAAGCCGTGGCGAGCGTGGCAACGACGAGGATCGGCGGCAGAGCTCGGAGACGCATGGCAACTCGGGTTGCATCTCGTGTTCCACCCGCGATGCGCCGCGCGCGCTCGAAAAGCATGCGTTCTACAACGACAAATGCGCTGCGGGGCGACGCGCGTCCAACGGCCATGGAAAAGGCGACTCGCGACGGCAGGCGGGAGGCGCGAGCCAACGGCGAGCCAGGGGCGCGTAAGGTCCGGGGCCCGGGTCTGCCTACGTCCGGCACCAGACGGCGGCGATCCGCGCGATCATGGCGGCGATCTTCGGCGCTCGCTGGTAGGGTTTCGGCCCATGAAGTCTGCGCAGATCTTCTCCCGCTTCGCGCTCGGCGTCGTCATCGCCAGCGCCCCGATCGTCGGCTCCACCGCGTGCGGCGACGACACCCAGATCAACCCCGTCGACGGCGGCGGTGCTGGCGAGACCGGCCCCGTGCCGACCAGCGAAGGCGGCACCGAGGCCGGGCCGGAGGCGGGGCTCACCGTCAACATCCCGAGCCTCACCGCGCCGGTCCACGCGGTCTACGACGAGTTCGGCTTCCTCCACGTGTCCGGGAAGACCGATGACGACGTCTTCGCGACGGTCGGCTACTTCCACGCCGCCAATCGCTTCTTCTTCATGGACTTCCTGCGCAACGCGGTGCGCGGCACGCTCGGCAAGCTCCTCGTCTACCCGGGCATCGTCGATCGCGACGTCACCACGCGCACGTTCTTCTCCACGCCGCAGGGCGATCCGCTCCCCGAGAAGCTCGTCTCGCAGGCCGACGCCGCGACGAAGGAGTACCTCGATGCGTACGCGCGCGGCGTGAACGCATGGCTCGCCGACGTGAAGGCGGGCCGCAGCGGTGCGTCGCTGACCGAGGAGTACAAGTTCTCGATCATCAGCAAGGATGCGCCGCGTGACTGGGAGCCGGCCGACAGCATGGCCGTCGCGCTCTTCTCGCTGAACGATCTCTCGAACAACGCGTCGTCCGAGACCACGCTCGGTCGCGTTGCACAGACCGCGCTCGGCCTCGCGGGAACGCGTCCCGGCGTCGCGAAGACGTTGCAGGATCTCTTCCTCGACTTCCGCCCCACGTTCGACGCGTACACGATCCCGGCCGCCAACACCGCGGCGATGAATTTCCTCCCGCCCCCCGCCACCGGCGCCCGGAGCGGACCGTTCTCCGCGTACGACCCTGCCGTGCAGAAGCTGCTCGCGAGCGCATCGGAGCGCCTCGCCACGTTGCCGGGCGCGCTCCCCTCGAAGAGCACGGGCGATCACGGCTCGAACAACTGGGTCATCTCCGGATCGCGTGCCACGAACGGGCGTCCGCTCGTCGCCAACGACCCGCACCTCTCGCTCACCAATCCGTCGATCTGGTTCCCGCTCGAGATCGACTCGAAGAGCAACGGCGGCACCGGCAAGTACCACGCAGCCGGCGGCAGCTTCCCCGGCAGCCCCACCGTCCAGACCGGTCACAACGAGAACATCGCGTGGGGCGTGACCGTCACGTACTGGGATCTCGCCGACGTCTACCTCGAGACGCTCACCAAGGGCGGCACCGCGGTCAGCTTCAACGGCGCCGACGTCGACATCGTCACGAAGGACGTCACCTTCTTCGACCAGGGCAACATGGTCACGAAGAAGCTCGCATGGGTTCCTCATCATGGTCCCATCGTCTCGATCGATGCGGCCGCGGGCACGGCCGTCACGATCCGCTGGCGCGGCCACGACGGGAGCACCGACGTTCAGGCGTTCTTCGAGCTCGATCGAGCCAATTCGATCGCCGAAGCGAAGACCGCGCTCGCGAACGTCACCACCGCGAACCAGAACTTCGTCATCGCCGACAAGACGGGAAAGATCGGTTATTTCCCGTACGCCAAGGTGCCGACGCGCCCCTGGGCAGCCAACACTCCGGGCAGCTCGCCGTTCTTCCCGCTGACGGGTAACGGCACGCGCGAGTGGGGTCCGCCGGTCGCGCTCACCGACATTCCGCAGCTCGAGGATCCGCCGGCCGGGTTCATCGCTACCGCCAACGCCGACATGAACGGCGCGAGCCAGAGCGGCGATCCGCTCACGCCTGCGCCGGGCAACCTCCCGATCCAGTCGGTCAGCCGCGCCGAAGGCACGCGCATCCAGCGCATCATGGAGAGCATCGTCGCCACCGGCAAGGCGAACACCGTCGAGACGATGCGGCTCCTGCAAGGGGACACGAAGTCCCTCATCGCCGCGACCGTTGTGCCCAAGCTGCTCGCGGCCGCTGCCGAGAGCGGCGTGGTCCTCACGCCGGAGACGCAGCACGTCGTCGATGCGCTCACGGCATGGCAGACAGCTGCACAATACACGTGTCCCACCGGTCTCGACGGCAACGATCCCATCGGCCCCAAGAGCCCGAACGCCGACGCTGCTCGCGAATCGATCGGCTGCAGCGCGTTCCACGCGTCGCTGTACTCGCTCATCGAGGCCGCCTTCGGTGACGAGCTCAAGGATCCGGCCGTGGCGCTCGGGAGCGCGTCGACCAACAACACGATTCCGGTGCTCATGCGCTCGCTGCGGAACGCCACCTACGACCCCGCGGTCGAGACGTTCTGGCAGGACATCAAGACCACCGACCACGTCACGACGCGCTCGGAGATCCTCCGCCGCGCGCTCACGCAGGCGGGCCTCATCCTCGCGCAGCTCGGGCTGGCCGACGAGTGGCGTTGGGGAAGGATGCACACGCTCCGCCTCCTGAGCCCGCTCTCGCAGCCGACCATGAACCAGTTCGACAGCGTGCTCTATGCGACGCCCGGCGGCCTCCTCACGGTCAACGTCGCGAGCCCGTCGAACGTGAACACCGCGAGCAACAACGCCTCGCAGCAGCGCGACTTCAGCCACACGAGCGGTCCGTCGATCCGCACGTTGATCGAGGTCGGCACCGACACTCCGCACATGAAGGTCACGCTCCCGGGCGGAAGCGACCTCCATCGGCAGAGCAAGTTCTACAACAACATGGTGCCGGGCTGGCTCGCCAACACCCCGGTCGACTTCGCGTTCGGCCCGGGCGCGGTGAAGAACCCGGCCGCCGACATCACGGTCGTCGCGCCCTGAGTGCCGCTCACGAGTGACGCGCGAGGGGGCGTGTCACTCGTCGAGCGCGAGCTTGATGCGTGACGTCGCGCCGTCCTGGATCGTCACGGACGTCGTCTTGATCTTGCCGCCCGGTGCGTCGCAGCGAAGCTGATGCGCGCCGGACGGGAGGTCGATGCCGGCGATCGGCGTCGGGCCGCGCTCCTTGCCGTCGACGGTGAGGTTGCACCAGCCCGGCGTCGCGGTGACGAGCAGTCGTCCGGAGCCGCGCGGCACGGGGCCGAGCGCCTTGTTCGTCACGGTGCCGCCGCTCGTGCCCGGGAGCGAGTCGACGCTGATCGACGGCGGCTCGTTGGTGGTGGCCGTCGGAAGCGGAGTGGTCGCCGGCGGAGGCGGCGAGCCCGCCTTCGAGGTCTCTGCGGTCTTCGCGAGCGCGCCGGTGCCGCTGCCGCTGCCGCTCGACGAGGCATTGCCGGCGCCGCGGCCCTTCCATCCGAGACCGACGCCGGCACCGAGCGCGACCACGCCGAGCGCCACGGCGCCCGCAGCGATCCAGGCCGTGCTCCGCGGACGCGGTGCCGACACGGTGATCGACGCGTACGACGTGTTGGGCGTGTGCCACGACGGTCCCGTCGGACCGGACGCGGGGTAAGGAGGGATGGATCCCGGCGGGATGCTGCCGGACATCGAGAGCGGCGGACCCGGCGGCATGCTGCCCGAGCCGCCCGTCGCCGGAGCGGCCGGCATCGACGGAGGCGTGAAGCTGTGACCCGGCGTGTAATGGGCGGCGGGAGGTGGGCGATCGCTGGCGCGCAGCACCGGCAGCGCATTCGTCGCGTCGGGATCGACGACCGACGTGGCGATGAGCGGTGTGGGGAGCCGCTGTCCCGAGGCCTCGAGCTCGGGCAGCGCTGAACGCACGCGCGAGGTGATCTCCTCGAAGCTCTGGAGGCGCTTCTTGAGGTCGACCTCGAGGCAACCGCGCACGATGGCGCGCAGCGACGCGGGCACGTGCGGCGCGCACTCGTCGATGCTCTTCGGCTTGGAGGTCGCGATCTTGACGATGAGCGCGTTGAAGTTCTTCGCCTCGTAGGCGCGGTAGCCGCAGAGCGCTTCGAAGAGGATGGCGCCGAACGCGAAGACGTCGGTGCGGCCGTCGAGGTTGCTCTCGCCACGTGCCTGCTCGGGGCTCATGTAGAGCGGCGAGCCGAGCACGGTGCCGGCGATGGTGAGCGCGTGGTTCTGATCGTCCTCGAGGAACTTGCTGACGCCGAAGTCGAGCAGCTTGGGCATCGGCGTGCCGGTCTGCGGCTTGTGCAGGAAGATGTTCGTCGGCTTGAGATCGCGATGGACGATCCCACTCTTGTGAGCGGCGGCGAGCGCGTCACCGACCTCCACCATGACGATCATGAACTCGTAGACCGTCATCGGCGGGTTCTGCCGGCGGAGCGCGACCTCCAGCGGGAAGCCGGTGAGCAGCTCCATCACGAGGAACAGCTGCCCCTGATCGGTCTGACCGACGTCGTGGATCTCGATGATGTTCGCGTGATTGATGCGCGCGGAGACCTTGGCCTCCTTGAGGAACCGGGCGGCGGCCTCGGGGCTCTTGCCGACCTGCGTGTTCATGAACTTGATGGCGAGCTGGCGCTCCGTGAACGTGTTGGTCGCAGACCACACCTCGGCCATCCCCCCGCTGCCGAGCAGCTGGTTCAGCCGATATTTGCCTGCGACTACCTTCCCGGACTCCATGGCTTCAAGCGATCACGATCACGTAATCGTCATACCTCCGTCGATCACAAGGGTATGCCCGGTCAAGTAACTGGCGGAGTCGGAAGCCAGATAAAGCGCTCCTCCGGCGATCTCGTCGGGCTGCGCGTAACGCTTTAGTGGCGTCATTCTCAGCACTTCTTCGAGCAGCGTGTCGTTCTTGAGGACGGCGGCAGCGAATTTCGTGTCGACGAAGCCCGGAGCGATGGCGTTGACCCGGATCTTGTTCGCGGCGAGCTCGTAGGCGAGCGTCTTGGTCATCGAGAGGATGGCCGCCTTGGTCATCGCGTAGACGCCCTGGAGCGGCGACGCGACGAGGCCTGCGACGCTCGCCACGTGGATGATCGAGCCCGGCGCCTCGCGGCTCCGTAGATGCTTGACCACCTCACGGCTCATCCAGAAGTAGCCCTTGGTGTTGACCTCGAAGGTCTTGTCCCAGGCGCCTTCGTCGATGTCGATCATCGGCCCGAAGTACGGGTTCGTCGCGGCGTTGTTGACGAGGATGTCGACCTTGCCGAACTTCTTCACGGCGGCGTCGACGAGGGCCGTGCAGTCCGCTTCCTTGCCGGTGTGCGCGGCGACGGCGAACGCGCTGCCACCTGACGCTCCAATCGACTCGGCGACGGCGCTCAGCGTCTCGATCTTCCGCGACGCGAGCACGACCTTCGCGCCATTTGCGGCGAAGCACCGCGCGATGGCCTCGCCGATGCCTCGGCTGGCGCCGGTGACGATCGCCACCTTGTTCTCGAGCGTGATGGTTGCCGACATGTCGGGCCAGCGATAGCACACCCCCGTTCAGGCGGCAGTCTCAGGGGCGCAACGCTGCGGAAAAATTGGGGTGGTCGGGCGCACAGGACAGGTCGCCGTCGAATGTCGCGCGGAGCGAGACGCCGGTGAGGGCGAACGACAGCGCCCGCGGGTCCGAGCCCTGGACGACGCCCGAGGCGGCGAGCGTCACCTCCGCTTGGGCCGCGCCGGCGGCGCGCGGCGCAACGAAGACCCGGTTGAAATGACCGGGCGGAGCGACGAAGCGTCCGATCTTCGCGCCGCCCACCGTGACCGCGAGCTCGATGCCGTCGCGGATCGCCCAGCCGGAGAGGCGGAGGCAGAAGCGATCGCCCTCGGCCCTGGGCGCTGCCGCGGTGACCTCCATGCGCGAGCGCTCACCCATCCATCGCCAGCGCGCGCCGTCCGCGGCGTGCTCCTCGTCGTACCAACCCTCGAGCGCGCGCACCGGATGGGCGTTCCGTGAATCGTCGTCGAGCCGTTCGTCGACGCGGTAGACCACCGCCCCGGCGTCGGCCGCGATCTCCACGAGCGAGAGCCGATCGAGGAGGAAGCGCTCGGCCGCGGTGCCCACGAAGGGGGCATGGACCGCGACGTAGCGAACGCCGACCTCGCGCGCGAACCGTCGCGCCGCCGCTCGCTCCGTGGGCGCGGCGAGCGGTCGGTTCGCCTCGAGCGCGAGCAGATCGCGCACCACCGGCAAGCCGGTGGCGGCGTTCGCGGTGGTGGGAGAGAGGCGCGCGACCATGCCGCCGAAGACCGGCTTGCGATGGAGCGTCTGCTCGTACAGCGAATTCGAGTCGAAGATGCCCCACTCGTCGAACGCGGTGCGAGCGCCGATCGGGATCGAGAGCAGCGCGCCGTCGGGCGCCGTTGCCAGGGAGGCCAGCGCCTGCGAAGGCGGCAGCTCGTGCATCGGGAACGGGATGGCCAGGAAGTCCGCGGCTGCGACGAGGAACGCGGTGCCCACCACCACCGCGCGATAGCGCGCTCTCCGGCACCAGGTCGTGACGGCCTCGAGCCCGGCGGTGGCGGCCATCGCGAGTCCCAGGATCGCGACCACCGAGAAGCGGCTCGGTGCGCGCGCGTTGCGGAGGAACGGCACGTCGTCGACCAGGCGGTACGGCATCCACCAGGACGTCATCTCCGTGCCGGCGTGGAGCAGCGGTCCCAGTGACAGCGCAAGGAAGAGGACGACCAGCGCGAGCCAGGGCGCGAGCGGATCGCGCGCGCCCCGAAGGCGACTGAAGGCGACGAGCGCGAAGAGCCAGGTCGCATACCCCGGAAAGACCGTGGTCTCCGCGAGCGCCCCTTCCGGCATCGCGCAGAGGCGGCGCGTGGTCGCGCCGAACAGGGGATGCATCGGTGAGGGGAGGGCATACGCGTAGAGATTGGCGCTGAAGGCATCCGCATGCGTCGACGTCGGCGTCGCGAGCGATGCCATCGTGCCCGTTGCGGAGGCGGCCAGCAGGAAGGGCAGCGACAGCATGACGACGGTCACGGCACAGGCGACGAGGCCGGACACGATGATCGCCAAGCGCGGTCGCCGCACGAGCGCGTGGACGACCAGCGCCGCGCCGACGATCCCGGAGAAGAGTACGTAGGTCATCTCGGTGTAGACGTTCGCTGCCAGGAGCGCGCCTGCCAGCGCGCCGAACGCTCCCGCACGCCTGGGCGTCCGGGCCTCGAGCGCAGCGAGCAGCGCCAGGGCGAACAGCGGGATCCACTGCGTAGACGTCAGGTTGACGTGGCCGAGCAGGTGCGCGAACCGATAGGGACAGAACGCGAACACGAAGCCGGCGAAGAGCCGCGCAGCCTTACTCCGCGCGAAGCGCGCGGCGAGCGCGTACGTGCCCCATCCGGCGGTGGCCCACGACCACAGCACCAGCAGGTTGTGCGCGCGCACCGGTCCGACGAGAGGGGCGAGCGGCACGCTCAGAAGACCATTCAGCGGCGTGAACGTGTGGAACGCGAGCTGCGCGCCGGTAGGAACGAACAGGTGCCCCGTGGAGAAGACGGACGCGTGGTGCGTGAGCGCATAGCGGAACCACCACTCGTCCCAGAGAAAGATCGGCGCATCCGCGCCGTCGCCCGGGAGCGCGGTCGCGAGATTCGCCGCGAGGGGCCAGGTGAAGACGAGCGCAACGGCCAGGTACGCGAGCCACACGAGCACGTGGCTCGCGAGCCTCGACCTCGCCGTCGCTCGCAGGTTGGCGAACGACAGAATGGTTTCTCCCTGGCCTGCCCGCACCACGAGCCCTGACCGGCATGCGCGCTACGCAGATCGCGTGCCGCCGCGTCTAGCGCGAGAATTTGGCAGGCGCGTGGCCCGCGCCCGTGATCAGGGTGTCCTGGTTCGGATTGTGGACGCCGGTGTCCACGATCGTGGACAAAGGCTACGCGAGGTAGGCGCCGAGCGCGCGGAAGCGGTCGTAGCGGTCGCGAACCAGCTCGTCGGGCGTCTTCTGCAGCAGCTCGCCGAGCGCGTCCGACAGCGCCGTGTCGACGAGCTTCGCGGCGAGACGCGGATCCTGATGCGCTCCGCCTGCGGGCTCCTCGACGAGGCGATCGACGATCTTGAGCTCGACGAGATCGGGCGCGGTGATGCGCATGCGCTCCGCCGCTTCGTCGGACTTCGAGCCGTCTTTCCAGAGGATCGACGCGCAGCCCTCGGGCGAGATGACGGCGTACGTGCCGTACTCCATGACGTGCACGCGGTTGGCGACGCCGAGCGCGAGCGCGCCGCCGGAGCCGCCTTCGCCGATGATGGTCGCGATGATCGGGACGCGCGCGCGAGACATCGCGGCGAGACACGCGCCGATGGCCTCGCTCTGACCGCGCTCCTCGGCCCCGATGCCGGGATAGGCGCCGGGCGTATCGATGAACGTGAAGATGGGGAGGCCGAAGCGATCGGCGAGCTCGTAGAGCCGGCACGCCTTGCGGTTGCCCTCGGGGTGGGCCTGGCCGAAGTTGCGCGCCGACTTCTCCTTCGTGGTGCGGCCCTTCTGGTGACCGATCTCGACGACGCTGCGTCCGTGGTAGCGCGCCAGGCCGCCGACGATGGCGGCGTCGTCGCCGAAGCGGCGATCGCCGTGGAGCTCGACGAAGTCCTCGAAGAGGAACGTGACGTAGTCGAGCGTGTACGG
>JAXDMI010000325.1:0-4205 GCA_034666145.1 Myxococcales bacterium
AACGTCTGCACCGAGCCGAGCCGCGAGCGCGCCACGCAGAGCGCCGGAGACGAGGTCGCCCCACTCACGCGAACGACCAGCGTGCGCGTGCTCCTCGGCGATGCGCAGTGCCTCGAGGGCTCGTTCACGCGGAGTCAGCACGAGGGCATGCCGCTTTCGCCAGTACCGCACGAGCACGATGACGGCGAACGCCACGATCGCGGCCAGCGCGATCGCGAGCGGCCATCGCCACCATTCCGGGATGTGCAGCGGGGCGCGGATGTCACGGATGTCTTCGGCTGCTCCGGCAGCAGGTGCGGCTGCTGCGAGGAGATTCATGACCGCACCGCCCGCGCCTTGAAGAAGCCGATGAGCGGTCCGAGATACGGACGCAGCGTGTCGACCTCGAGCAGGTCGACGTTCGCGCTGCGCGTCAGCATGCGAATGCGCTCCTCCGTCTCGCGGATGACCGCTTCGAGACGTGCGCGCTGCTTCGCGTTGCTGGTGTCGACCTCCACCACTTCGCCCGTCTCCGCGTCCTCGAGGGTCAAGAGGCCGACGTTGGGAAGCCCGCGGTCGTGCTTGTCGCCGGTGCGGATCGTGATGACGTCGTGGCGACGCGCGAGGAGCGCTAGCTCCGGCATGGTCTCATCGAGCCCGTTTGCGCCCAGCAGCAGGTCGGAGAGAACGACGACGACGGCGCGACGCTTCAATCGCTCGCGCACCGTCCGCAGCGCATTCGCGAGGTTCGTCGTGCGACCGGCGGGCTCGAAGGAGACGAGGTCGTGGACGAGATGAAGCGCGTGGAGGCGCCCGCGCGCGGGTGGAACGAAGTGCTCCACAGAGTCCGTGAAGAGCGCGAGCCCCACCCGGTGATCGCTCCGGACCGCGGCGAGCGCGAGGATGGCCGCGATCTCGATGGCCTGCTCTCGCTTGGTGAGCTCACCTGCGCCGAGCCCTCCGGACGCGCTCATGTCGACGACGAAGACCACGGTGAGCTGTCGCTCCTCGCGATACTTCTTCACGAACGCGCGATGGCCGCCGGAACGCGCCGTCGCGTTCCAGTCGATCGCGCGCACGTCGTCACCGGGCGCGTATTCGCGGATCTCGTCGAAGTCCATGCCGCGACCGCGAAACCGCGATTGCACGCCGCCGTGGAAGGCGTCGGTGCTCAGACGTCGCGTGGAGATCTCGATGCGACGAAGCTTGTCCGAGATGCGCCGATTCAGATCCTCGAAGGAGGTCTTGCTCACGCTCACGGCGACACCACGGCGTGCAGCACGCGCCGCACGATCTCGTCGCCGTCGATCCCGTCGGCTTCCGCGGCGAAGCTGAGCGCGAGGCGATGGCGCAGGACGTCGGGCGCGAGCATCTTCACGTCCTCGGGCACGACGTAGCCGCGTCCCTGGAGGAAGGCCGACGCGCGTGCGGCGAGGGTCAGCGCGATGGTGGCCCGCGGCGAAGCTCCGGCGCGGAGGAGGCCGTGGATCTGGCTATTTTTCCCGCAATTTCGAGTAGCGAGAACGATCCGCACGATGTAATCGCGGACGGCGTCGTCGACGTAGATCTCGTCGACCACGCGTCGAGCATCCAGCACCGAAGCGATCGAGACGACGGGCGACACGTCGAGCCGCGGCTTGTTGACTGCCATGGCATCGAGGATCGCGCGCTCTTCGGAGCCGCTCGGGTACTGCACGAGGACCTTGAGCATGAACCGATCGATCTGCGCTTCGGGCAGCGGATAGGTGCCCTCCTGTTCGAGCGGGTTCTGCGTTGCGAGGACCATGAACGGATCAGGCAGCGCGTACGACTCGTCGCCGAGCGTGACCTGCCGTTCCTGCATCGCCTCGAGCAGTGCGCTCTGGACCTTGGCCGGGGCGCGGTTGATCTCGTCGGCGAGCACGAGGTTGCCGAAGATCGGGCCGTGCTTGGTCTCGAAGGACGCGCTGTGCGCGTGGTAGATGGTCGTGCCGGTGATGTCCGACGGCAGCATGTCGGGCGTGAACTGGATGCGGGAGAACTTGGTGCCGTGGACGGCGTTCGCGAGCGTCTTGAGCGCCAGCGTCTTCGCGAGGCCGGGCACGCCTTCGACCAGGATATGGCCGTTGGTGAGGAGCCCGATCAGCAGGCGATCGACGAGGGCACGCTGGCCGACGACGACGCGTCCCATCTCTCGCCGCAGCGGTACGACCCACCGCGCAGCTTGCTCGATGCGCTGTTCCAGCTCGCGGATCTCTCGTCCGACGACGGGCTTGGCGACGGAGCCGTTGGGAAACTGATGGTCGTTCTCGATGTCGACGCGATGTGACGCTTGCATGGGCTCTGCTCTCCGGAGGACGTCGTGTCCTCGAGCGTCCGAGAGTGCGGCCCATCCCTTGCGGGGAGCTTTCCCCAACGTGACATGAATGAAAGGTTCGCGGTCTACGCGCGCGGCCTCGAGAATCTCCCCTCGCCCCGGTCGAGGTGATCTGCCCTCAGCGATCCGCCTTTGAATCAGGGCGTAGGCGCTTGCGTCAGTAGGCCGGCCCGAACGCTTCGGCTTCGCGGTCGCCCCTTCGCTGCATCGCCGCAGCCGTCTTCAAGGAGTTCATCCATGCTTCGTTCGCGCGCCTGCTTCTCGGTCCTCTCGTCCCTCGTCGTTTCCACCCTCATGGCTTGCTCGGTCACCACCACGCCGACCGGCACGGGTGGCCCCGATACGACGACGCCCGCCACGCCCGTCACGCCGACGACCCCGACCGACCCGACGATGCCGGTGACACCGACGACGCCGACCGCCAAGGTGACGTTCAGCTACTCGACGGTCGCGCTCCCTGCCGCGAGCCTCAAGATCGGATCGATCGGCGGCTCGTCCGCGAGCGACGTATGGATGGTGGCCGCGCCGAGCACGGCCGCCTCCAAGGATCCGTGGACCGCGTATCACTACGACGGAACGAAGTGGGACGCGACGACGCTCACCGCGACCACGGGGCGCCCCAACTTCGGCGCCGTCTCGCTCGGCGGCTCGAACGTGTACCTCGGGTTCTCGTACGCGGCCGACGTCTTCCGGCTCCAGGGCTCGTCGTTCGAGAAGTCGGCGAGCTTCTCCGTCACGAGCGGCTACACGATGGCCGCCGTCGGCTCCAAGGTCTATGTCGGCACGCAGGAGAACTTCGGAGCAGGCCCGCTCTATGTTCTCTCGGGCAGCAACTCGCAGCAGATCGCCGTCACCGACGGCAACGGTGGGGTCTCCGGCATCTGGGGCGCGAGCGAGGACGACGTCTGGCTCGCACGCAGCGGCGCTCTCGGCCACCTCGTCGCCGGCGTCTATCAGGACGTCGACATGAATCCTGTCACCGACGTCCACGGCACCGCCAAAAACGACGTGTGGACCATCTCGGACACCGGCGCTCGTCACTTCGACGGCACCAACTGGACCGACATAGCCATCCCCACCAGCGGCGAAAGCTCGGACAAGCCGCAGTCGATCACCGCGCTCGCGAAGGACGAAGTGATCGTCACGACCTACTCGGCCGTCTACCGCTGGGACGGCACCGCCTTCACGAAGGAGAGCCGCACCAACGCTCCCTCGACCTCGGTGTCGATGGTTGGACGCGTCGGCACGGAGGCCTGGGTCGTTACGGGCACGTCGATCAGCCGCCTCGCGCCGGACGCAAAAAAGTAAAGTTCAGCCCCGCGTACTGCGCGGGCGGCCACGAAGCCTGATGCCAGGCCCGACGAAGACGCGTTATCGTTGACGTCGGGCATGCGCATCACCGCCTCTTCGGGACGACGTCCACTCGCCATACGCTCGATCGCCACCAGCGCCGCAATCTCCGCGCTCGCGTTGGCCTGCTTCGCAGCATGCGGCGAAGACTCCATTGGCTCGGGACCGGCAGCGCTCGGCGACGCTTCGGTCGACCGCACCGCCGCCGTCCCGCGCGTGCTCACCGACGCGACGGTCGCCACCATCCCCGACGTCGCCGTCGACACGTCTCCCCTGCCACCCACCGATGCCGCCGCTTGCGACGTGCGCCTCGATGCGCCGCCGCTCATGGTGACTCTGCACATACCGCAGGGCGCGGCCGTCACCTACAACTCCAACCCGCCGTCGAGCGGGCCTCACTACACGACGTGGGCGAATTTTCAGGAGTACGCGGAGCCCGTCGACGATCGGTACCTCGTGCATTCGATGGAGCACGGCGCCGTGCTCCTCCTCTACAAGTGCGAAGACGCGGGCTGTCCCG
>JAXDMI010000326.1:0-3435 GCA_034666145.1 Myxococcales bacterium
CGTCGGCCGACGGGCAGCCCTGGATCTACGCGGGCTACAAGCTGACCGGCTACTCGTTCGTCGAAGAAGAGCTGGGCGTCCTCCTCCACTACGTCGGGGGAGTGCCGAAGCTCCGCCTGCAGGCCGAGCTCCAGAGCCACGGCGCCAGGTACTCGCAGAGCGTGATTCCCTTCACGAGCCATGTCGTCCGTGACCGAGAGCTCCTCACGGGGCAGGACCCGCAATCGACCAAAGCGTTCGGCGTGGCCTTCGTCGCCGCGCTCGCCGAGCAGCGCGGAAGCTCTCGCTGAGAGAGCGACCGAGGACGATCAACTGCACGACCTCGGTGACACGTCCGTTCGCGGGAAAGCGGCTTTCCCGCTTCCGCGCTAAGATTGGCGCATGGGCGATCCGGCCAAGCGTCGCGCGACTTACGAGGATCTCCTCGCCGTCCCCGAGCGCCTCGTCGCCGAGATCATCGACGGCGTGCTCACCACCACGCCACGCCCTGCGGCGCGTCATGCGTGGGCCTCGTCGTCGCTTGGGGGTGAGCTCCACGGACCGTTCATGCGCGGCAAAGGAGGCCCCGGCGGCTGGATCCTCCTCGATGAGCCGGAGCTTCATATGGACGCCGATGTCCTCGTGCCCGACCTCGCGGGGTGGCGGCGAGAACGGATGCCCGAGCTCCCCGACACCGCGGCCTTCGACCTACCGCCCGACTGGGTCTGCGAGGTCCTGTCGCCGTCGACGGCGGCGACCGACCGCGCCGAGAAGATGCCGATTTACGCGCGCGCGGGCGTCACACATCTATGGCTCGTCGACCCCATCGCTCGAACGCTCGAGGTCTGCCGTCTCGAGCACGGGCTTTGGGTCCTCCTCCAAACGTGGCGCGACAACGCGAAGGTGCGCGCCCAGCCGTTCGCCGAATTCGAGCTCGATCTCGAAGGACTCTGGGCGAAGTAACGCGAGATCGGGCGGTGGCACCAACGCGCCGGGGGCGTCGGGGCGCCGGGTCTACGGAGACGCTGGCGGAGATCGGCGCAACGGCTGCCCGCTGGCGGGAGACTTACTGACCTCGGCGCGATCGCTCGCGCCGGCGACGAAGCACCAGCGCCGCCGCAGCGCAGAGGGATGCGAGCCATGTCCCGGCGACGCCCGTGCGCGAACCCGTGTTCGTCGCGCGCGCGATCGAACATCCGCCCTGATCGGCGCCGGGGTCGTCGGCGGGCGGCTCCGCTGCGTTGGTCGGGTGCGTTGCTGCGGTCGTGCCCACGCCGGCGTCCTCGGCGTCCTCGGCGCCCGGCGCGTCCGGCGCGCCCGGTGCGCCCGCGCCGCCGTCCTCGCCCTTCGCGCTCGCGCTGCCGTCGGTCTTGCTCGCGTCGGGTGTCTTCGCAGCGTCGGCCCCGGCGTCCACGAGATCCTTTCCGTACGCGGCGAGCGCGGCTTTCGCGTACGAGATGCGCTGCGACGAGAGGCACGTGCCGCACGCTTCGAAGTCCGTCATGAAGGCGAGCGTCGCGGCGCTCGTCGTGGTGCTCTTCTTCAGCGCGGCGAGGCCGTACCCGGAGAACGTCATCAGCTCGAACCAGATGAAATCGAGCTGCAGGCCGAGTGAGCTCACGCTCTTGCCGTGGGAGGCGGCGTACGCGACCGCGTTGTCGCCCGCATCGTGGTTCCAGCGGCCTCCGACGGACCATTGTGCGATGCCGCGTCCAGGCCCGCCCGGCTGAACCGCGCCTGGGTTCATGTTCGACTCCTGATCGAGATTACCGACGATCCCCGCCGCCTGAACCGGCGTGAGCCCCTTCGCGAGGAAGTAGTCGAACGCCACCTTGTCGTTCGCGGTCAGCGCAGACGCAGACTCGTCGATGCGCTCGTCTTCGGCTCCTCCCCCCGGCGCGGCTTGTCCGCACGCGGCGAGGGAAAGGGCGACGAGAGCAGCGGCAACGACGACGGCGGTGCGCGGAGCGAGCAGCATGGCAGGCCCAACGTGCACCGAACGCGCCGCACGTTCGGAGCTGATTTTTCCGGTATGCGGAGACCCGGGCGTGGGCCGCTGCGCGACTTGCGCAGGAACGTGCGCGCATTCGGCGCGTCCGCGGCACCGGCGATCCGCGGTAGCTCGCGAGCAGACCTCGCCATCGCGAGCTGCCGCGACGGATCGTCACCGGCTGGACGCACGAGTCCGACCTCACGCGTCGGCGAGACCGTCGGGCGGCACGCCGAGATGCGCGCGGAGCTCTCCCACGGTCATGTCGAGAAGAACCTCGAACGGTCGCGGAGCGGCGAAGAGGGTCCTGCCGGACCGGGCGGCGCGCCACGCGGCAAGGGTGCGACGCGGAGACGTCACCAATCCCAGGACGAAGAATTCGAGGATGATGCAGCGGACGATCCATGGCGCGTCCCGAGCGCCGGCGCGTAGCTCCCACGCGCAGATCTCGGCCTCGCCAGGGAGATCCGTTCCGTAGCCCAACGCGACGAGATGGAGATCGTGAAGGGGCAGAGCGCGTCCCAGTCCGCCGACGTTGGGGAACGGAAATCGGAGCCCGAACAGCGACAACCTCGCGAACGCTCGATGAGGTACGGCCAACGTCGGACAGAACGTCGTACGGCGTAGTGCTCGCTGGCGTCACGACGTCAACGTGTCAGTTGGCTCATGACCAAAGTTGCGCATCCACGCGGAGACGCTTCGATGGTGTCCTGAGGGCTGCTTCTCCCCTGCGTGGTCAGCTCACTTCACGCGGTGAGGGGTGATCGTCACCGTGTAGTGATGGCCGTCGTCCTCGGCGGTGAACGCGGTGGTCGGCTTGTCGAAGGGAGCGATGATCGCCGAACGGGAAATGATCTTCCGGATGCGCGCGGCGGGGGTCGCGGTCTCGAGCGCGCTCGACTCGAGGTCGAGGTCGACGTCGAGGCTCGCGCCGCGGGCATGACCGGTGGCCTTCACGCGCGTGCCGACGTCCTGGCGCGCCGATGCGCCGGCGTCACCCGCGGAGAGCGGGACGCTCTCGCCGGTCTTCGCGATGGCGGGCGTGTCCCCGGCGAGCTTCAACGTCAGCGCGGTGGGCGTGGCGGGAGCGCCCGGACCCGTGTGTGCGACGGCGACGTCGAGGACGTAGCTGTCGGTCGCCGCCTCGGTCGTCTTGGGCTCGAGCGGCGCGCCCGCGGTCGGGGTGGCGGTCAGCCGGAACTGGATGCCGCCGTCGGTGGCCTCGAGGATCACCGTCGCTGTACCGAGCGGGGTCGCGGCAGAGCCATGGTTCGACGCCTTGCGGATCTTGCCTGTCGAATCGAGCGCGCTGATCTCGGCGTCGACGTCGAGCCGGGGCACGTCGCCTTGCATCGTGAGGCGGCCCTTCACCCTCGCGCCGACGTCCGCGCGATTCCCGCCCGCGAACGACACGTTCTTCCCGAGCCAGACCGAGCCCGGGGTCGCGTCCGAGAGATCGAGGGAGA
>JAXDMI010000327.1:0-11856 GCA_034666145.1 Myxococcales bacterium
TCGATCGGGTAGTAGCGATTGTGCGCCTCGATGAGCGTGTTGAGTCGGGCGATATCGAACGTCGCCGCGCGATCGAGCATCGCGCGCGTCACGACGTGGGCGTCCGGCGCGTCGCCGTTGCGCGCGCGCCGCGCCACGAGCGTGTCGTGCAGCGCGACCAGCACGGCGACGAACCGCTCCTCGCGATCCTCGATGCTCTTCTTGCGCGACGCGTAGGCCGGCGCGCCGATGGCGATCGCGCGGACGCGGTCGTTCACCGACAGCGTGAAGTTGCGCGGAGGATCGGCGCTGTCGAACGCGGTGGGCGCGTTCTTGCGCGCGAGCCTGGCCTCGAAGTCGTCGTCGGAGTCGCTCACCGCGCGAAAAACTAGGGCCGGCGGGCCTGCCGGGCAAGCGCGACCGTGAACGGCGCTGGAGAATCGAGGCGAGCAGCTGCGGCGTGGAGATCCTGACGCTCAGGGACGCTGAACCGGGCCGTTCTTGGATGCGTGCACTCTGCAAATAGAATGTCGACTCCCGATTCGCTCTCGAGGGGCAAAGGCCGACGAGAGTGGATGAGCCGGGTTCGACGACGGTACCCGCCCGGGGTAGACTTCCAGCACGATGCAGCCGCTCAAAGCCCATGTGAAGAACGGGCGCCTTCTCCTCGACGAGCCCACCGAGCTGCCCGAGGGCGAGGTCATCGAGCTGGTGCCGCTCGACGACGTGCTCGCCAATGGGGGCGACTACCTCGATGACGAGGAGCGTGAACGCCTCCACCAATCCATCGAGCGCGGCCTCGAAGACGTGAAGGCGGGCCGCACCGTGGATGCGCGTCGGACGATCGAGGAGCTGCGCGCCCGAGCGGCTGGACGGTGAAGGTCGAACTCTCGGCAGAAGCTCACGGACAGGTGCTGGAGATCGACGCGTGGTGGCGGGAGAATCGCTCTGCCGCTCCCGATCTCTTCACGGAGGAGCTCGATCGCGTCCTCCTCCTCCTCGAAGCGAGGCCCAACCTCGGCACCCCGTATGACACCGGAGCGAAGACGGTGCGGAGGGTGCTGCTTCGCCGCAGTCACTACTACCTCTACTTCGTCGAGCGTGCCGACATGCTTCATGTCGTCGCCGTCTGGAGCGTCTATCGAGGACGCGGCCCGAAGCTGTAGTCGTCGGGAGAACGACGCGGAAGGCGTAGCCGCCACGATCGAGCTGCACGCCGCGCCCGAGGCCGCCGCCGAAGCTGAGAAGCGCGAGGTACCTAGAGGGGTTCCGCGATCCCAGCGGACAGCTGCTACTTGCCCGTTCTCATTCTCGTGGGGCACGTCAACGGGTGGTCGTCCGATGCGCGTTGAGTCGATATCGTTACCAACGCTACGCTGGACATGTTTGGGAAATCCTCTCCCCATTTTCCGGGCGAGGTCCAATGAGTGAGCAGCTCGTTCGACTAAGCAACGGCGACGCGAAACGGGTCGAAGAACGTTTTCAGCGCGTCGCCTTTCCAGCAGGCGCGGCGCACCTCGATCCTGAGGCGCTCTCCGGGGCGCGGCGAATAGCCTCCGCCGAAGCTCGCGCTCATCTCGACAAAGGGTTTCGCGGTCAGCGTGCCTACGTTCTGGTGTTTCACACACCACAGCGAGGCTGCTACGAAATCGCCTTCGAGATCCTCGAAACCTTTCTGGAGCTCGTCTGCTGGGGGCCAGCGGATGTCTACGTCGTCCGCGAGGACTTTTCGGCGTTCATCTTCCTTTCGCATGATGACTACGCGTTGGTCGTCGACGGCGGAATGTCGTGATCCGACGCTCGCTCTCCGGCGCCGCGCAGTCGTAAGGCGGAAAACTTGGCCGATCCATGCCTTCGCGAGCACCTTCGCGGCATGCGTATGGGGAACCTCGATCGAAGGACGGCGCCGGCTCAAACCTCTTGCGTCGTGTGCGGGAGCAGCGACGCTCGCACGCTCGCGACCACCACCCTCGAGGACGGCGCGCGCGTCACCGTCTGTGGCTCGCACAAAGTCGCGCATCGTCGCGCCGAGCGCATGGCTCGGTCGGTCGACGAGCTACGGATTCTGCTGTGCGATCGTCGCGTCGCCAACGGGTGACACCGCGGGCGGCATTCGGCTCGTGCGCCCCGACCGTCGCGCCTTCGTGAAGCGGTCGAGCGCGAGATAGATCACGGGTGTCGTGAACAGCGTGAGCGCCTGCGAGAAGAAGAGCCCGCCCACGATGGCGATGCCGAGCGGCCTCCGCAGCTCCGACCCGACGCCGCCACCGATGGCCAGCGGCACCGCGCCGAACATGGCCGCGACCGTGGTCATGAGGATGGGCCGGAAGCGCAACATCGCCGCCTTGGTGATGGACTCGTCGGGCGAGAGGCCTTCGTCACGCTCCGCCTCGATGGCGAAGTCGATCATCATGATCGCGTTCTTCTTCACGATGCCTATGAGCAGGATGATCCCGATCAGCGCGATGACGCTCAGCTCCGTCTTGAACGCGAGCAGCGCGAGCAGCGCACCGACGCCGGCCGAGGGCAGCGTCGAGAGGATCGTGATCGGGTGGATGGTGCTCTCGTAGAGCATGCCGAGCACGATGTAGACGGTGACGATCGCGGCGAGGATGAGCATCGGCTCGCTGGCGAGCGAGTCCTTGAAGGCCTGCGCGGTGCCCTGGAACTCCGCGTGAATCGAGGCGGGCATCCCGATCTCCTGCTCGGCGCGATGCACCGCCGTGACCGCGTCGCCGAGCGCGACGCCGGGCGCGAGGTTGAACGACAGCGTCGTGGCAGGGAACTGTCCTTGATGGCTGATGGAGAGCGCGGTCGGACCGGCACGTCGCTTCACGATGGCGTCGAGCGGCACCATCCCGCCGTCTGCCGAGCGCACGTAGAGGTGATCGACGGCCTCGGGACCGCCCACGAGCTCGGGCTTCATCTCGAGGACCACGCGGTACTGGTTCATTGCGGCATACGTGGTGGCGACCTGACGCTGTCCGAACGCGTCGTAGAGCGTGGCGTCCACCTGCGCCGGCGTGATGCCCATTCGCGAGGCCGTGTCGCGATCGAGATCGAGCGTGAGCTCGAGACCCGCGGTCTGCTGATCGGTGTTCACGTCCTTCAGCTCCGGGAGCTTGCGGAGTCGCTCCACGACCTTCGGTCCCCACGTGCGCAGCTCCTCGAGGTCGGCGTCCTGGAGCGTGTACTGGTACTGCGTGCGCGCCATGCGACCGCCGACGCGGACGTCCTGCGTGGCCTGGAGGAAGAGCGTGAGGCCCTCGATCTGCGCGAGCTTCGGACGGAGGCGCGCGATGATGGCGTCCGCGGTCGGGCGTTTGCCTTCCTTCAGCGAGACGAACAACGTGCCGGTATTTCCGGTGTTTCCGTTGCCGGAGCCGACGAACGAGACGAAGTGGTCGACGGCAGGATCTTCGCCCACGATCTTCATCGCGCGGACCTGGCGCTCGACCATCGAGGGAAACGACACGTCCTGCGGCGCCTCCGAGAAGCCCATGAGCATGCCGACGTCCTGCTGCGGGAACAGGCCCTTCGGCACGACGATGTAGAGCTCGACGGTCCCGGCGACGGTCAACATGGTGAGCACGCCCACGAGTCGCCGGCGCCGCAGCACCCATGCGAGCGCACGCCCGTAGCCGCGCAGGATGGTGTCGAAGACCCACTCGGTGGCGCGATAGGCGCGGCCGTGCCGGCCGTGATCGGCGCGCAGGAGGCGCGAGCACATCATCGGCGTGAGCGTGAGCGACACGAGCGCGGAGACGGCGATCGCGGCGCTCAGGGTGACGGCGAACTCGCGGAACAGGCGGCCCACCACGCCGCCCATCAGCAGGATGGGGATGAAGACGGCGAGCAGCGACACCGTGATCGACACGATGGTGAAGCCGATCTGCTTTGCGCCTTCGAGCGCCGCCTCGCGCGGCGGCTTTCCTTGCTCGACCAGGCGCGACACGTTCTCGGTCACGACGATGGCGTCGTCGACGACGAACCCGGTCGCGATGGTCAGCGCCATCAGCGACAGGTTGTCGAGGCTGTAATCGAGCAGGTACATGATGCCGAACGTGCCCACGAGCGAGATGGGAACGGCGACGCTCGGGATGATGGTGGCGCGCCACGAGCGCAGGAACACGAACACCACGAGCACCACCAGCCCGAGGCTGATGAGCAGCGTGTGCTCGACGTCGGCGACCGACGCGCGGATGCTCTGCGTGCGATCGACCGCGATCTCCACCTTGATGGCGGGCGAGATGGAGGTGGCGAGCGTCGGCAGCAGCGCCTTGATGCGCTCGTTCGTGGCGACGATGTTCGCGCCCGGCTGGCGCCGGATGATCATGAGCACCGCTCGAACGCCGTTGGTCCACGCGGCGACGCGCTGGTTCTCGACGGATTCGAAGACGTGGGCGACGTCGCCGAGGTGCACCACCGCGCCGTTGCTCTGCGCGACGACCACGTTCCTGAACGACTCGGGGCCGAAGAGCTGATCGTTGGCGCCGATGGTGAACGTCGTGACGTTGCCGGCCAGCGAGCCCTTCGGCGAGTCGACCGTGGCGGCGGCGAGCGCGCTGCGCACGTCCTCGATGGTGACGCCGAATCCGGCGAGCGTCTGCGGATCGACCTGCACGCGCACCGCGGGCTGCTGCGAGCCGCCCACCGTGACCTGCCCGACGCCGGCGACCTGCGAGATGCGCTGCGCGAGGATGGTGGTGGCGGCGTCGGCGATCTCGCCGATGGGCACCGTATCGCTCGTCATCGAGATGATCATGATCGGCGCGTCGGCCGGGTTCACCTTGCGGTAGTTGGGACGCGTAGGCAGGTCGGCGGGGAGCTCGCCGCCCGCCGCGTTGATCGCCGCTTGCACGTCGCGCGCTGCGCTCTCGACGTCGCGATCGAGATCGAACTGCATCGTGATGTTGGTGCTGCCGAGCGCGCTCGTCGACGTGATCTCGGTGATGCCGGCGATGCGTCCGAAGCGGCGCTCGAGCGGCGTCGCGACCGCCGACGCCATCGTCTCCGGGCTGGCGCCAGGAAGGCTGGCGCTCACCTGGATGGTCGGAAAATCGACACGCGGCAGCGGCGCTACTGGCAGCAGCGTGTACGCGAGCATGCCGGAGATGAGCACCGCGACCGCGAGGAGCACGGTCGCAATGGGCCGGCGAACGAACGGCGCCGAGACGTTCATTCGGCTTCCGCAGCGGGCGGCTCCGTCGCGCTCGTCGTCGAGTCACCGCGGTCTCCACGGTCTCCGCGCTTCCCGATGCTCTTCAGCCAGCGGCCCGCGCGCTCCATGTAGAGATAGATGACCGGCGTCGTGTAGAGCGTGAGCACCTGCGAGACGATGAGGCCACCGACGATGGTGATGCCGAGCGGGCGCCGTAGCTCCGCGCCGGTGCCGGTACCGATCGCGAGCGGCACGCCGCCGAGGAGCGCCGCCATCGTGGTCATCATGATGGGACGGAAGCGCAAGAGACACGCCTTGTGGATGGCGGCCTGCGGCGAGAGACCTTCGTCGCGCTCTGCCTCGAGCGCGAAGTCGATCATCATGATGGCGTTCTTCTTCACGATGCCTATGAGCAGCACGATCCCGATGAGCGCGATGACCGTGAACTCGGTACGCGTCACCATGAGCGCCAGCAGCGCCCCCACTCCGGCCGACGGCAAGGTCGACAGGATCGTGATGGGATGGATGGTGCTCTCGTAGAGGATGCCGAGGACGATGTAGACGGTGATCAGCGCGGCGAGGACCAGCACCGGCTCGCTCGCGAGCGAGTCGCGGAACGCCTGCGCGGTGCCCTGGAAACCGCTGTGCAGCCCGGGCGGAGCTCCAAGCTGCGCCATCACGGCGTTGGTCGCGTCGACCGCTTCGCCGAGCGACGCATGCGGACCGACGTCGAACGAGATGGTCACCGACGCGAACTGGCCTTGGTGGTTCACGACGAGCGGCACCGGTGCCTGCGTGACATGGACGAACGTCGAGAGCGGCACCTGCACGCCGGCCGTGGAGCGCACGTAGAGCTGGGAGAGCGCGCGGTCGTCCTTCTGGAATTCGGGCTTCACCTCGAGGACCACGCGATAGAGATTGAGCTGCGTGAAGATGGTCGAGACCTGACGCTGCCCGAACGCGTCGTAGAGCACGTCGTCGATGGCCTGCGTCGACACGCCGAGCCGCGATGCCGTGTCACGATCGATGGTGAGCGTGACACCGAGCCCGGAGGTCTGAAAATCGCTGGTGACCTCGCGGAGCTCGGGGAGGCCGCGGAGCGTATCGATCACCTTGGGCGCCCACTCCGCGAGCTCGGCGGGATCGGCGTCTTCGATGGTGAACTGATACGGCGTGCGGCTGGCGCGCGCGTCGATCTGGAGATCCTGCACGGATTGCAGGTACGTCGTGACGCCGGCGATGCGCGCCAGCTTCGGCCCGAGGCGCGCGATGATGGCGTCGGCGTTGTCCTTCCGCTCCACGCGCGGCGCGAGCGTGATGGACATGCGGCCCGTGCTCATCGTGGCGTTGGTGCCGTCGGCGCCGATGAACGAAGCGACGCTCGCGACGCCGGGCTCGGCACGAACGACGTCGGCGACCGAGCGCTGGAGGTCCATCATCTTGGTGAAGGACACGTCGGAGGGCGCCTCGGTCACGGCGATGACGAGGCCCGTGTCCTCCTGCGGGAAGAAGCCCTTCGGCACCACCCACGCGAGGAAGCCCGTGAAGATCACGGTGGCGATGGTGACGATGAGCGTCGTGCGCTGGTGCGCAAGGACCCAGATGAGCCCGCGATCGTAGAGATGGAGCACGGCATCGAACCCGCGCTCTGACATCTTGTAGAGCTTCCCGCGCGTCTCGGCCTTGGGCTCGGGCTTCAGGAGATGCGCGCTCATCATGGCGGTGAGCGTGAGCGAGAGGAGCGCGGACACGACGATGGCGGCGGCGAGGGTGACCGCGAACTCCCGGAAAAGCCGGCCGATCAGGCCTGTCATGAAGAGAAGCGGGATCAGCACCGCGACGAGCGACACGGTGAGCGACACGATGGTGAAGCCGATCTGCTTGGCGCCCTTGAGCGCCGCGGCCATCGGCTCTTCGCCCTCCTCGATGTAGCGCGCGATGTTCTCGATCATCACGATGGCGACGTCGACGACGAAGCCGGTCGCGATGGTGAGCGCCATCAGCGAGAGGTTGTTCAGGCTGTACCCGAGCAGGTACATGATGCCGAACGTGCCGACGAGCGAGAGCGGCACGGCGATGCTCGGGATCAACGTGGCGCGCACGTTGCGCAGGAACCCGAAGATGACGAGCACCACGAGGCCGATGGTGATGACGAGGGTGATCTCGACGTCCTCCACCGAAGCGCGCACCGTCTCGGTGCGGTCGCTGAGGATGTTCACCTCGATGCTCTGCGGGAGTGAAGCCTTGAGCTGCGGGAGGAGCGCCTTCACGCGATCGGCGACCTGGATGACGTTCGCGCCGGGCTGCCGCTGCACGTTGAGGATGATGGCGCGGTGGTCGCCGGCCCACGCCGCGAGCTGCGAGTTCTCGACGCCGTCGATGACGTCGGCGACGTCGACGAGGCGAACGACCGAGCCGTTGCGGTACGCGACCACCACCGGGCGGAACGCCGACGCGCTCGCGAGCTGATCGTTGGTGGCGATCGTGTAGTCCTGGCGCGGGCCGTCGATGTTGCCCTTCGCCTGGTTGACGTTGGCGGTGACGATGGCCTGTCGCACGTCCTCGATCGAGAGGCCGGTGCCGGCGAGCGCGGCGGGGTCGACCTGCACGCGCACCGCGGGTTTCTGGCTGCCGTTCAGCGTGACGAGACCGACGCCGGAGACCTGCGCGATCTTCTGCGCGAGGACCGAGTCGGCGGTGTCGTTGACCTGCGTGAGCGGCAGCGACGTCGACGAGACGCTCAGCGTGAGCACCGGGGCGTCGGCGGGATTGCTCTTGCTGTACGTCGGTGGCGCGGGGAGCGCGCGCGGAAGCAGGTTCGAGGCGGCGTTGATCGCGGCCTGCACGTCCTGCTCGGCGGCGTCGATGTTGCGCTCGAGCGCGAACTGCAGCGTGACCTGCGAGTTGCCGAAGCTCGATACGCTCGTCATCTGCGCGAGCGACGGCATCTGCCCGAACTGGCGCTCGAGGGGTGTCGTCACCGACTCGGCCATCGTCTGCGCGCTCGCGCCCGGGAGGTACGTCGAGACGACGATGGTCGGGTAATCGACCTGCGGGAGCGCGGCGACGGGGAGCTGCCGGAACGCGACGATGCCGGCGAGGAACAGGCCGATCATCAAGAGCGTCGTCGCGACCGGACGACGGATGAACGGCTCGGAGATGCTCACGGCATGGCCTTCGCGTTCGCGCCGGCGCTCGAGCTCGCCGCGGCGGTGACCGCGCTGGGCGGGCGCGCCGAGACCTTGCTGCCGGGCTTGAGCTGGTTCTGTCCGTCGGTGACGACGACGTCACCCTCGGAGAGGCCCTTCGCGATCAGCGCGATGTCACCTTCGATGGAGGCGACCTCGACGGGCCGCGGCGACACCGTCCTGTCGTTCGACACGACGTACGCGAACGTGCCGGAGGGGCCTCGCTGCACCACCGACGCGGGCACGACCAGCGCGCCCTTCACGGTGGTGAGATGCATGCGCGCCTTCACGAACGCGTTCGGCCACAGCACGTGATCGGCGTTGGGAACCACGGATTTCAGGCGGATCGTCGCGGTCTGCGCGTTGACCTGGTTGTCGACGAGGAGCAGCTCGCCGGTGCCCAGCTTCTGGATGCCGTCGCGCGCGAACGCGTCGACGGCGACCTTGCCGTCCTTCATGGCGCGCTGCACGCGCGGGAGATCGTCCTGCGGGAGCGTGAAGATGACGGCGATGGGATCGACCTGGGTGATCAGGACGATGCCGTTGGCGTCGCTCGCGTGCACGAGGTTGCCGGGATCGACCTGACGGAGACCGGTGACGCCGTCGATGGGGGAGGTGATGCGCGCGTAGTCGAGCAACAGGCGCGCGTTCTCGACCTGCGCCTTGTCGGCACGCGTCGTCGCATCGAGCTGCGCGACGAGCGCGCGCTGATCGTCGACCTGTTGTTGCGGAATCAAGTTGCCCTTGCGCAACGTCTCGTAGCGGTCGAGGTTGAGCTGGCCGTTCTTGAGCTGCGAGTCGTCCTTGGCGAGCGTCGCTTCGGCGGTGTGCAGCTGGATGGTGAACGGGCGCTGATCGACGAGCGCGATGACCTCGCCCTTCTTCACCGCCTGGCCCTCGGTGAAGAGCACGCGATCGAGGCGACCGTCGACCTGCGTCTTCACGGTGACGGTGGCGAGCGGTGTCACCGTGCCGAGACCCTCGACGATGACGGGAACGTCCTTCCGCGTGGCGATGGCCGTCGCGACGGGCACGACGCGATCGGCCGGCGGTCCGTTCGCCGGGCCGCCGGGAGCAGCGCCCGAGCCACCGGGCGCACCCGAAGCGCTCGGCTTCGCGCCCGCGCGCGCGCTCCGGCCCCGCACGAAGAGTGCAGCGCCGGCGAGGACGACCACGACGAGAATTGCCACTATCACCCGAGTCGATCGCGTCATCTTTGTCCCAACGCAGCGAGGAGATCGGCGCGCGCCGACGAGAGCTGGAACTGCGCCTGCACGACCTGTGCGGCGGCATTGGAGACGGTGAGCTGTGCGTCGCCGAGCTCGATGATGCTGCCAACGCCCGCGGAATAGCGGCCCTCCGCGAGGCGCAGCCGCTCACGCGCATTCGCGAGCACTTCGCTCGAGGCGATCTGCGATTCCTTCGCGGCGCGGATGCCGAGCTGGGCCTGCTGCACTTCGACGCGGATCGACACCTTCTCCAGGTCGGATTGCGCGCGGACCACGTCGGCGTTGGCCTCGGCCTCGCGTACCTGACCGTGCGTGAGGCCGCCTTGGAAGATCGGCCACGTGAGGTTCACCCCGACGCTCCACGCGGGACCGAGGTTCGCGATGTCGGTGCCGGTCTCCGATAGGGACCCCGATGCGCTCAGCGTCGGGCCGTAGTTGCCGCGGAATCCCTTCGCGAGGAGCTCGTCGGCCTCGCGCTGCTTCTCGAACACGGCGAGCTCGGGACGCGCGGCGACCGCTTGTGCGACGAGGCGCTCGGTCGCGAGCCCTTCGCCTTCGACCGGCGGCAGCTCGTCGTCGGCCACGTCGAACTCGCCTTGGTCGGGCAGACCGACCGCGCGACCGAGCTGCGTTCGCGCGACGGCGTAGGCGTTCTCGGCATTGATCAGGAGAAGTCGATTGCTCGCCACGTCGGTACGCGCTTGCGCGAGATCGATCTCGGGGCGGGTGCCGACACTGACGAAGCCTTGAATCTGCACGAGATGCTTCACGACGTTCGCCAGTGAATCACGCGCGACGCCGACGAGCGCCTTCTGCGCGCGCGCCAGGAAGTAGGAGCGCCGCACGTCGACGACGATGTTCTGCGACGAGACCTTCTCCGCTGCGACGAACGAATCGACGAGACGACCGGCAGCACGCGATCGGTTGTAGGTCGAGCCCCAATCCCAGATCAACTGCGTCACGGTCCCACCGACCGTGTAGACGTCGAAAGGCGACGTGTCCGTGTTCGGGACCGCCGTTGCCGTGCCACCGACCGGCGTGGTCGCGGTGCCGGCACGACCCTTCACACGCTGGTACGACGCGACGGCGGTGACCTGCGGGAAGAAGCCCGACCGCGCTTGCGTCTTCCGTCCTTCGGCCGCCCGCGTCTGCGCGCGAGCCCCCTGCATGGCCGGCTGGTTCTTCAGCGCAAGATCGACCGCGTCCTGGAGGCGCACCACGCGGACGGGCGTGCCCGAGCTGGTGGTCGGCGGAGGGGGCGCCTCCGCGGGCGGCGGCGTCGCCGGCAGCGACGCCGGCGCGTTCGCCGTGTTCGCCGTCACTTGCATGAAGATGGGAAAGACGAGCGCGAGCATCGGACTGGGCTCGTCGCTTCGCAACAAGCACGCCATGGACGACGCGGCGGGCCAACCCCGGCGAGGGACGGCGTTTTCTGCGGCTTGCGCGGGAGCGAGCTCGACCGCGACGCCTGCGGAAAGTGTTCGCAATCGGAACAGGTGTTCTCGATCTGAACGCAGGCGTGAGCCGCGGGCGGCCACGAAATGCCGTAATTCCTGGGCTTTTCGCGTCCGGAATCGGTCTTGCTGGAGCTCGCGCGCGCCAGTATGAACCGTCTCATCCGGTATCGGCTCCTCAGCATCGTGCTGCTCGGCGTGCTCACGTCCGCGCTGTCCGTCATGGCGCTCGTGCAGCTCCTGACGACGAGCACCGCGCAGCGCGTGGAGCGCGCGCGTGATGCCGTGACCGAAGAAGTCGATCGCCTCGCGCATGTGCCGTCGGAGCTGAGCGAGCCGACGTTCGCCGGTTTCATCGCGATGCGCGGCGGCGTCTGGACGGGGGAGGAGAGCCCGCCTGCGCTGCCGGCGAACCTCGTCGAGCCCGCGCGCGCCGCGGTCGCGAAGAGCCGCGCCGAGAACGGGCGCGCGGTGGTCGAATCGGCGGCACCGGGTGGTGGAACGCTCATCGTCGCGGCGCGTCGCGTCGTCGATCCCGCGGCGAGCAAGCTGCCTGCCGATGCCGTGGTGTTCGTCGCGTACATCGTTCGCCCCCTTCCGTCGCTGCAGACGTGGCAGCGGATCGTCGCGCTGCTCGCGGCCGCTACCGTGCTGCTCGTCGGCACCGCGCTCTACTCGGTGGTGACCGTGAATCGTGGCGCCGCGGCGCTGCGCGCTTCGCTCGAGGCGCTCGCTACGGATCTGCGCTCGCCGGTAGCGCGGCCTTCGGTGCGCGAGCTCGATGCCATCGCTGACGGCATCGCCGGTCTCGCGCACAAGCTCGCCGACGCTCGCGTGAAAGAAGA
>JAXDMI010000328.1:0-2658 GCA_034666145.1 Myxococcales bacterium
ACGACGGGCTCGACGATGACGGCGGCGATCTCCTTACCGCGCGCGGCGAAGAGCTCCTTCAGCGCGGCGATGTCGTTGTACTGGAGCGTGAGCGTGCCGGCGGCGCTGGCGGCGGGAACGCCCGCCGAGTCGGGGACGCCGAACGTGAGCGCGCCGGAGCCGGCCTTCACGAGGAGGAAATCGGCGTGGCCGTGATAGCAGCCTTCGAACTTCACGATGGCCTCGCGACCCGTGAAGCCGCGGGCGGCGCGGATGGCGGCCATGCAGGCCTCGGTGCCGCTCGATACCGCGCGCATCATCTCGATCGACGGATAGAGCTTGATGACGGTCTCGGCGAAGACCACCTCGAGCTCGGTGGGCGCGCCGTAGCTCGTGCCGTTCTTGGCGGCGGCGACGATGGCCTCGATGACCGCGGGATGCGCATGACCGAGGATCATGGGGCCCCAGGAGCCGACATAATCCGTGTATTTTGCACCATCTGCACCGAAGAGGTACGGGCCCTCGGCGCGGGAGATGAAGACCGGCTTGCCGCCGACGGAGCGGAAGGCGCGCACGGGGCTGTTCACGCCGCCCGGAATGACGCGCTCGGCGCGCGCGAGCAGCTCGACGCTCTTGGGATCGCTCATGCGGGGCAGCGTAGCAGACGGCGACGCTACGGATCGTTACGCCCTACTTGCGGCCGTGGCTCTCCTGGAACGTGACCTCGAGCTTCACTTCCTTGCCTTCGCGGACGACGAGCGCAGGTGCGGTCTCGCCTGGCTTGCTCGCGTTGAGGACGAACATGAGGTCCTCCACGCTGCCGACGTCGCTCTTGCCTAGCCGAACGAGGACATCGCCTTTCTTCATGCCGCCCTTGTCGGCAGCGCTTCCGGGACGCACGCCCGCCAGGAGGACACCCTTCTTGCCGGCGCCGGGGCCGCCGTAATCGGGAATGGTGCCGAGCGATGCGTTGAAGCTCCGGAGGTCGCCGCGATCGGCGGCGCCTTCGATGCCCACCTTGAACGTGAGCGGCTTGTCGCGCTGAGAGACCGCGACCGCGACGTCACCGCAGATCTTCCCGGTCTGCGCGGCGCCCGCGGCGTTGATCTTGTCCGGAGTGTCGGAGGGCTTGTGATAGTCGGAGTGCGTTCCGGTGAAGAAGTGCAGCACCGGTGCGCCCGCCGCATAGAACGACGAGTGATCGCTCGGCCCATAGCCGTCGCCGCTCATCCCGCAGTCGACGCGCGCGCTGTCGCACGCCTTCTGCACGATGTCCTTCCACTCGGTCGCCGTCTCCGCGCCGAGCACCTGGAGGCGGTTTTCCCGCATCCGCCCCACCATGTCCATGTTGAGCATGGCGACGACGTCCTCGAGCTGACCCTTCGTCTTCGACTTCTCGGTCCACTGATGGACGAGATGCGCCGAACCGAGCACGCCTGACTCCTCGCCGGAGAACGCGACGAAGATCACGTCGCGCTTCAGCTGGATCTTGCGGAGCTCCGTCTCGCGCGCGACCTCGAGGAGGACGGCGGCGCCCGACGCGTTGTCATCGGCGCCGACGTGCGCCTCGTCGGAGTGCGGCGCGAGCGAATGACGACCGCCCTTACCCAGGTGATCGTAGTGCGCGCCGATGACGACGACGCCGGGGAGCTTCTTGCCGTCGACCGGCTCGGCGACGACGCGACCGAGCACGTTGAACGCGCTCTGCGACACGGGCGTGAGCTCGACGCGGATCGCTGCCGTGGTCTTCGCCTTCTTCAGGAGGCGTTCGACGAGCGGCTTGCCGACGCTCCGCTTGAGGACGATGACGGGCAGCCCTGCGTCCGAGTAGCCCTCGGGCATGAGCGGCGGGAACTTCGCTTCGTCGGGCGCCTTCCAGTCGGCCTTCGCGCCCTCCGGCGGGAGCGGATCGTCGATCACCACGAGCGCGGCGGCGCCCTTCTCGCGCGCGCTGAACGCCTTGCGCCGGATGTCCCCGTAGCGACGCTGCGCCTCGGTGCTCCCCAGCTTGCCGCCTTCGGGAGCGAAGCGACGCACGACGACGATCTTCTTCTTCACGTCGAGCTTGGCGTAGTCGTCGACCGCGGGATCCTTCGCGACGATGCCGTAGCCGGCGAACGCGAGCTCGCCCTTCACGTCGGCCTTCGCCGGCGAGTAGCCGAGCACCACGTAGTCGTCCTTCGCGAGGGGCTTGCCGTCGATGCTGACCACGGTCGCGTCCTCCGCTTTGACGCTCGTCACCACGGGGAATGCCTGCCGGTAGCCTTCGGCGTCGCCGGCGGGCTTCAGGCCGAGCGCCTTGAAGCGCGACTCGATCCACGCGCCCGATTGCTCGAGGCCCTGCATGCCGATGCCGCGACCCTCGCGCGCGGGAGCAGCGAGCCACGAGATGTCGCTCATCACGCGATCGGCGGCGAGCTCCTCGGTCGGCCCCTTCCCTTCCTCGACCCAGCGCGCGACGAAGACGTTCGTGTCGTGCTTGCCCTTGGGCGTGGCGCGGTTCGAAGAGAAGGCGAGCGTCTTTCCGTCCGGCGAGAACATCGGGAAGCCGTCGAAGCCGGACGCGTACGTGATGCGCTCGAGGCTCGTGCCGTCGGTGTTGATGCCCCAGATGTCGAACTCACGGCCCTTGGGATCGCCGTGGTTCGACGAGAAGAGGATGCGCTTGCCCGAGGGGTG
>JAXDMI010000329.1:0-5437 GCA_034666145.1 Myxococcales bacterium
GAATGCGGCGCGGTCTTGGAAGGCTCGCTCGAGAGCCCGTACCAGGCCGTCATCACCGTCGACAACGAGAAGAAGGGCGGCCTGCAGCACATTGCCGTCGGACACTTCTCGATCACGGATCTGCCCAGAAAATCGGGCTTCACGCCGTTCTCGTACCGCGGCGTCGACGGCTTTTGCCGGACCCAAGGTGACGATCGCAACGGCCTCTTCGGCGCGGTCCCGACGTCGCCGCCGGGCACGTGCGACGAGACGAGCTTTGGCGGATTCGCGCAGGGCACGACGTGGTTCCTCGGGAATCGCGCGGCGCTCGAGACGATGGCCGGCTCGGTCAAGAACCCGAAGGAGGACCTCAACGTTCGCCTCGCGGCGCTGAAGGACGCGTCCGCCGCGACGCAGGGTCTACCGGTCGTTCGCATCCAGGCGCAGCCCAAGAGCTCGCGCGAGTTCTTCGTCGGACCGTGCCTCTTCGGCGCATCGCACAGCGCGGTGCCCTTCACGCAGTTCATGGAGGGATGCTTCCCGGCGACGGGCCAGGAGCGCGCGCTCGAGGCCATCGACGCGAAGATCAAGGCGGCGGCGTACGAGACCGACGGCGATCTCGCCAAGGCCAAGGCCTTCCAGGGCAACATCGTCTTCGTCGCACGCGACGACGACTCCGCCATCCAGGTGGAGCGCGAGGTGAAGGACGTCGTCGCCGACTGGCGCATCCACGTCGAGGAGAACGACGACAAGCTCATCGTGCAGTCGAACGAGTTTGCCGTCACCGCCGGGCAGAAGAAGTTCGCGGCCGTCGCCGACGACTACTTCACGGCGCTCAAGGGCGCGAAGGTGACGCGCAAGGGCCGCACGGTTCGCGTCGCGCTCCGCCAGGCGCTGTCGAAGGCCGATCTCGCGGCGCTCGACGAGGCCGAGAGCAGCACCGTCGAGAAGCGGCGCGCGACCGCGGACATCCTCGATGCGATCCAGGCGAAGCGGCCGGTTCCGCAGCCGGCGCTCGCGAAGCTCGTGGGCGGTCCGTGGGCGACGTTCCTCACGGGACCGGCACCGCTCGAGGCGCCACCGAGCATTCGCGCTCCGATGAGCACCGACGAGTGTCGCAAGCTGCAGGCGCGCGTCGCGGGCTTCTCGTCGTCGAATTTCTTCTCGACCGATGCACGGCTGATGTTCTTCTCACACAAGTTCGCGAACTGCGTCGCGCATCCGCCCGAGGTCGACAGCACGCAGAGGGCCTGCCTCGCGGCGTTCAAGACCGCCGACGAGTACGGACGCTGCGCAGCCGCCGATCTCGGAGCGACCATCCCGCTTGGTCAGCCACCCGAGTCGATCTTCGGCGAACGCCACCGCTGAGCGGAGCTCGTCTCTCGTCTCGTCTCTCTTCTTCTCAGGTCAGAGGCCGCACTTTGCTTTTGCGTCTGCGTTGGCGTGGAGGGCGTCGACGATGCACTGCTTCTTCGCGCAGACGCTGCGCGGGAGCTCGCCGCCGACGGCGCGCACCAGGTTCTTGAGCGCCGGGAGATCGGCCTTCGCGAACGAGCAGACCATGTCCGTGCGCGCGTGCTCGGAGAACACGTACGGCTTGCCGGCGACGCCGCCTTCGTAGAACTGATCGGGCGGGAGGTCCGCGCCGTTCGGCAGCTCGGAGGCGACCCACGAGCCGAACATCACGACGTTCGCTTCTCCGTGCACCTTGCCGGGACGCGTGAGGCCGACGTCGGTCGCATAGTCGACGTCGATGTACTTGCCGTCGAGCGTGTCGTAGTCGGCGATGACGGTGACCTTCGCCGCCGTGGGGTCAGGATACGAAACGTTCGCGCCATAGACCTTGCGCATGCTGATGCCGAGGACGTGCGCGAGCTCCGTGACGTTCTCGCCGAGCATGCGGTTGCAGCCCGACGAGACGCTGCCGCGGCGGAGGTACCAGACGCTCATGTCGCCGGGCGCCTTGTTGTCCTGCGACGTGATCGGTCCGTGGAACGCGATGCCGTTGTTGTAGCCGAGGAACGGGAAGCCGCCCCACGGGACGAAGTGGCTACCGGCCGAGACCGTGTACGCGAGGCCGTCGGGTCGATACGGCTTCGCTTCGTAGAAGGAGTACGTGCCCGGTCGCGAGTTCGTCTTCGGCGGCGCAGCGGTCGCGATGGGATAGACGATGTCGACGCGCGTGCGGCCGTTCTCGAGCTTCGTCTTCACGTGAGGAAGCGAGGGGAGCGCCTCGGCGTTCGCCGGCATGTAGCCGACGACGTGCGCGGTGTTGCCCGCGAGCGAGACGGTGATCTTCGCGTCCTTCAGCGCGGGCAGGGGACCCGCGTACATCCAGTGCTCGTCGGCCTTCGCGGCGAGGGCGTCCTCGCTGGACGCACCGTTGTCGTCCGCGCTCGTGCCGGGGTCGGCGGCGCAGCCTGCGGCGAGAATGGTGGAGGCGAGGACGAGAGCGAGGGCGAGGCGGGACATCGTGGGATTCTCCGAGAAAAGGGCCGGGTGACCGGGTCTTTAGCTCGTGCCGTGCCAGGGTGCCGATGAAGGTAGGGAGAATCAAAAGTGCGTAAATGTAGGTAATCCACCTTCTCTGTGGATCACGAAATGTCCGTTCGGGCTGGATCGGGGCCGCATCCCCGCAGGTCGGATTTGGCGCTAGGTTCGTCGTCGTGAAGGTTCACCAGGGCATCGTCGAGGTCCGGACCCACGGTCGTGGGTTGACCGATGTTTCACGCAAGGTGCAGGAAATCGTGGAGGCCTCGGGCATCGCGACCGGCCTCTGCACCGTCTTCATCCAGCACACGAGCGCGTCGCTCGTCATCCAGGAGAACGCGGCCCCGTCGGTGCGTCGCGACATGGAGACGTGGATCGAGCGCATCGCGCCCGAGGATCCCAAGGCGTACGAGCACGACGACGAAGGCCCGGACGACATGCCGGGCCACCTCCGCGCGACGATCACGAAGACGAGCGAGGTCATCCCTGTCACGAAGGGCCGCCTCGCGCTCGGCACGTGGCAAGCGATCTACCTCTGGGAACACAGACGAACGCCCCACACCCGGACCTTGATCGTCCACGTGCAGGGCGTCTGAGCGTCCATCTCGATCACCCCGAAATCGAAATCTCGGGGTCAGAGGGGGCGGAGCCCCCTCGTCCTGACAAAGCTAGTCCCGCAAGGGACGACCCTGGGCGTCGGGGACTTTGCCGGTCAGCATCATGATGCCGTCGATGAGCGGCCAGATCGCGCCGACGCCGCAGGTCAGCCACGTGACGGCGATCTGCGCGATCGCGAGACCCATATGGCCCGTGTAGAAGCGGCCTGCGCCGAAGCTGCCCAGGAAGATCTGGAGGAGGCCGGCGACCATCTTCGACTTGTCCGAGAACGGCATGCCCGTCATCGGATCGACGCCGAACGGCGCGTGCGGCTGCATCATGCCCATGCCGCCCATGGGCTGCCCGTAGCCGCCACCCATTCCCGGAGCGGGAGGCGGAGGACCATAGCCACCGGGCGGGGGACCGTATCCGCCGGGCGGAGGTCCGCCGTAGCCACCGGGAGGGGGTGCGTTCGGGGGGTAGTTCATTCTCGACTCCTGGAATGTTTCACGATGCGCGCACGACGAGCGCGCTACGGGAGGGTAGAGCTTTTGTGGACGTGCGCAAGGCGTCAGAGGGAGAGTTGCGCGCGCGGTGATCCTTCATCTCGTCGATCTTCCCTCGTCGCGCTCGCGAGCTGCGGTGCTTCGCGATAGCGACCTACGACCTTCCACATCCACGCGACGGCCAGGCTCATGACGCCCATGTCGTCGAGCCAGCCGACGATGGGAAAAGCGTCCGGAATCAGGTCGACCGGGCTGATCACGTAGACAACCGCGGCGAGCACGAAGAGCTTCCCGAGGATCGAGGCCTCGCGGTCGCGGAAGTAGCGAACGAGGGCACGAGCGCGTCCGATCTTGGCGAGTGTCTTCATCTTTCCGCGAACCTAAGACGCCGTTCCGCGGGCGCAACCACTCAATCCGTGACGGTGAAGCTCACGCGACCGACGAGCTGGCCGTCCTGGGTCTCGACGTCTACGGACCAGCTTCCGCCCAGCCGCGTGGGCAGCTGGCGACCGGTGAGCTGGGAGTGAAGGCGGATGGTGCCTTTGTCCTTTCCGGGCGCCTCGGCGTCCTCGCCGGCCGGTAGCGCGCGCGTCGTATCCTCGGTCGCGCGATGCACCTCGTAGCCGTCGTGCCGCCACACGTGCACGAGGCGATCGCCTTTGCCGCCCGGAACGACGACGTCGGTGATCGCGATCAGCTTGTCGATGACCGACGCGTCGAGGATGCGCACCTCCATGGCGAGACGTCCGTCTGGGAGCACGAGGGGACCGACCGCGCCGTGTGCGACGTACATCGGCACGGGAGGAAGCGCGGTGCGACCCGCATACGCGATGCCGATGGCGGCGCCGAGCGTCGCGGCGAAGAGCGCCAGCCATCGCTTGTCGCGGAGCATGTGGACGTCGACGTGGATGGTCCAGAACGCGACCACCGTGATCGCGGTCGCGACGAGGAGCGACGTGAGCGTCCGCGTATCGGGGAAGAGCGCGGGCACCACCAGCACGAGACAGCCGAACAGCGCGACGCCGTGGAAGACCGATGCGAGCCAGCGGAACTTGAACACCACGCGATCGAAGACGATGTCGAGCGTCGAGAGCAGCGCGCACGCGCCCAGCAGGATCACGAACCACGCGTTGGTGGAGTCGAACGTCGTCGACTTCCAGTAGAACGGCAGGAGGAAGAAGAGCATCCCCTGGTAGAGGTTCTTCAGCGCGTAGGTCATCGCGAAGAACCGGAGACGCACCTTCGGCGCCGCGTGCGCGTGCGCATGGGATTGCGCGCGACCCGAGCCGAAGAGACGGAAGAAGAGCAGCACGAGGAGCCACGCCGCCGAGGCCGTGACCGCGAGCCAACGCGCGTGATCGAAGCCCTTCTGCGCGAACGTGACGACCGTGATGCCGAGGCCCAGCGCATAGGCCGAGTGCAGCCACCACAGCTTGCGGCCGTGCGCCTTCATGAACGAGCGCAGTCGGTCGCGCGGCGTCGGTGCGTACGGCACCGGCTCGATCACGCGAACGTTCTGCGGAGAGCCGGGGGCCACGGGGTGAGTGTAGTGCGGCGAGCAGTGGGTCAGAAACAGTTGACGTAGATTCCCGAAGACCAGCTTCGCCCGACGATCGCGCGGACGATGGAGCAGCGATCGGTTGGCACCTGGAGCTTCGTGATCTCGCCGTCGCCGGCGGAGGCGACGGGCGCGCCGTTGACGACGAACGTGACGTCGTCGCCGCTGGCGCGGGCCTCGAACGCGGCGCTGCCCGTGGTGATCGCGTCGCCGACGCCGAGCCATGCGCCGCCGTCGCTCCGGAGCTCGAGTGTGCATGCCTCTGGACCGCGCACGCACGTATGAGCGCCCGCAATCCCCTTACGGA
>JAXDMI010000330.1:0-7348 GCA_034666145.1 Myxococcales bacterium
CGCGAGCGCGCGCGCGCGCCCCCGAGGTGAACGAGCCCGCGCTCGTCCATGCGCGTGAGCAGGTACGCGAAGAACAGCTCGCTGTCGGTGTCGCCGGTGATCGCGCGGAGGCGTCGTCCCGAGCAACCCGCGCGTAGTCCATCCTGATGCTGGATCGTGCCGTTGTGCGCGAACACCCAGCCGTCGCTCACGAACGGATGCGTGTTCTCGAGGCGCGTGGGCCCGACCGTCTTCTGGCGGATGTGCGCGACGAGCAGATGGCCGCGGCTACGCGCGGCGAGCTCGTGGAAGCGCTGATCCTCGACGGCGGGCTCGGTTCCCTTGTGCAGCGTCCATCGCTGCGCGTGATCCTGCGCGTGATCCTGCGCGCCGTCGCCGGAGCGATGGACGGCGATTCCCCATCCATCACGATGCTCTCGCGACAGCTTCGCGAGGCAGCGCGGGGCCTCCGTCAGACCAAGGCCGAACTCCGTGAGCTCCGATGCAACGATACCGAGAAGACGACACATGCTTCGTGATCGAGAACGACGGAAAGCGACGTTCGCGTCCATGAGAAGTATGGCGCTGCGTCCGTTGCTGGTCGACTTTTCCGAGAATAAAGAAGGGTTTGCGGCACTGGCGTTGAGCGCAACCGCGGGTACACTTCCGCGATCCCTTGCACACGGAGAGTCGTCACATGCGTCGCACCGTTCGCCTCCTTGGAATTGCCTCCCTCGCTACGACCGCCCTCTTCGCGTGCTCTTCGGCGCCGAAATCAGGCTTCGACAACACCTCGGGAGGAACGACTCCCGGTGACGGCACCAACACCAGCGGCGGGGTGCTCGGCGGTGGGAACACCGGTGACGGCGGGGCGACGGGCCACGTCTGCGCTCCGGCGAAGGGGAACTACGACATTCCCGGTAACAACTGTGACGACGATGGCGACGGAAAGGTGGATAACCCTCCCACCTGCGACAGCTCGCTCTCTGCCAACGGCACCGCCGAGGACTTCGCCAAGGCGATGGGCATCTGCGCGACCGCAGCGACAGACGGGTACGGCCTCGTCTCTGCGAAGTTCACGCGCGGCACCTCGGGCTCCCAGACGCCGAGCGCCGATCAGCATGGCGTGCTCCCGAAGTTCGGCGACGTGCTGAAGCCTCGCGAAGGCTCGGCGCTCGGCGTGCTCAGCACCGGCTACGCGCAGGAGTACGACGGCGCGCAGGGCGCTCGCTTCGGCGGCGAGGACGGAGTGTCCAACCCGGGCGGCAAGGACTGGGGCGCGTCAGGCACGCTACCGAGCGGCTTCCCGAAGGCGGCCAACGGCTGCCAGCAGTCGAACAAGGTTCGTGACGCCATCGACGTGCAGCTCACGCTGAAGGCGCCGGCGAACTCGTCGGGCATCAAATTCGACCTGAACTTCTTCTCGAGCGAGTGGCCGGCGTACATCTGTTCGCAGTTCAACGACGGCTTCATCGCCTACCTCTCGGCCAAGGGCTTCAACAACGGGACGCCCGACAACATGTCGTTCGACGCGATGAAGAACCCCGTCAGCGTCAACAACGGCTTCTTCGATCGCTGTACGCCCAACGTGGACATCGGCTGCGCTCCGATGGCGGTGCCCGCGACTTCACAGTGCCCCGGCGGCACCAGCGAGCTGCAGGGAACGGGCTTCGGCATCACCGGTCAGTGGTGCAGCTCCTACGGCGGTTTCCTCGGCGGCTCGGGTGGCAACAAGACGAGCACCGCCGGCGGCGCCACGGGCTGGCTCACGTCGTCCGCTCCGGTCACCGCGGGCGAGACGTTCACTCTCGACCTCGTCATCTGGGACACCGGTGACGGCGTCCTCGACTCGAGCGTGCTCCTCGACAACTTCACGTGGGCCGAAGGCGCCGTCACGGTCAGCACCGATCGCCCGCGCTGAGGCTCACTCGTTCCTGAACCTCACCGACGGTCGCGACTCGCGCACCGCGGTGAGGATGCGCACGGCTGCATCGAGCGCTTTTGCTGCCGGCTCGAAGCGCCATCGTAGCGATGCGGTGCGCGCCGTCGGGTCGACGTCGAGCGTCGGGATGTCGAACCGCGACAGCGCGAGCAGCTGCGCCTGCACGGCCGGCACGAGGTAGAGGTCCGAGGCCGCCTTCGTGCCCTCGATGAGGAAGAGGCCGTCGAACGACGTGTCGCCGACCTCCACCTCGTGCTTCAGGCCGAGGACCTTTCCCACCGACAAGACGAGCGTCTCGTGGCGCACGACGAGGCGGGGCAGGGCGCGCGGGATGCTCGTGACGAGCCACATCCCGACCTCCGCCACCTGCCCGTTACCCGCCGTGTAGAGCGTCGCGCGCAACGCAAACGGGCAGCCGCGCTCCCGAAAGCGTGCAAGATACATGGGCGAAAGATCGAGGATCTCTGCGTCGCGCGCGCGCTCCCGCACCATCGCGCCGAAGTGGCGAAACAGCATCGCGGCTTCTTCCGCGCTGGGCGCTCCGTTGTAGAACGGGAACTTCGGCTCGGGCGGATCGGCCACGTCGTCCGGACGGATCGCCCACTCCGCCTCCGTCGCCGGAAGCGTCGCGATGAGGCGCTCGAGCTCGTCGAGATACGCAGCGAGCATCGCCTCGGTGCGGGTCAGATCGTCGAGCGAGGGCTCGACCGAAGGCGACGTGCCGAGAGCCGGCTCGTTGCGCAGCGCTCCGAGCTCCTCGCGGAGCTTCGGTGCGAGCGACTCCCAGAACGACTCGGTGACCTCGCTCTCGCGCGCCTCGATGCGCGCCTCGAGCTCTGCGATGCGAGCGCGCAGACCGATGTGCGCGTCGCGATAGAGGTCGTCGCTCATGTCACTCCGTCGGGAGTCCCTTCGAAGTCCATTCGCGCCATCCGCCAGCCATCGACTTGACGTTGGGGTAGCCCATCTTCACGAGGTTGTCGGTGGCGAGCGCGGAGCGGAAACCGCCGCCGCAATAGAGGACCACCTCTGCATCCGAGTCGGGGATGGCCTTCTCGATGTCGCGCTCGATGAGGCCCTTCGACAGATGGCGGGCGCCCTTGATGTGCCCTGCGGCGAACTCGCTCTCCTCGCGGACGTCGACGAGCTCGAAGCGATCGCCGGCCGCGATGCGGGCGGCGATGTCGTCCGTCGAGACCTCGACGATGCGCGCACGGACTGCCTCGGCGAGCTTCAGGAAGCGCGGAGAATGATCCATCTCGATTTCTTACCCCGAGATCCCCGTCGGCAGTAGCCCGGATTGCAGCGCCACGACGAGCGGAGTAACTCGCGCGCATGGACCCCGTCGTACGGAGCGATCTCGTCGTCAGCGTGCTCGCGCGCATCCACGAATCGATCCGCCCGGATCTGGTGTCGCAGGACGCCTCCGACCTCGCCGAGTACGGCCGCGATTGGACGCGCGTCGTGACCCCGGCCCCGAGCGGGGTGGCCTTTCCGCGGACCACTGAAGAGGTCTCGAAGCTCCTCGCCATCTGCAACGAGGAGGGCGTCGCCGTCGTTCCCTCCGGCGGACGCACCGGCCTCGCCGGCGGGGCCGTCGCGGCCCGAGGCGAGATCGTGCTCTCGCTCTCGCGCATGCGCCGCATGGATGAGGTCGACGCGCTCGGCGGCACCGTGCGTGTGCAGGCCGGCGCCGTCACCGAGGCGGTGCACCAGCACTGCGCGCCCCTCGGCTACACGTGGCCCGTCGACTTCGCCTCGAAAGGCTCGAGCACGGTGGGCGGCAACATCGCGACCAATGCCGGCGGCGTGAAGGTGATCCGCTATGGCCTCACGCGCCAGTGGGTGCTCGGCCTGGAGGTCGTGCTCGCCTCGGGCCAGGTCCTCGAGATTGGCGGCGCCCTCGAGAAGAACAACACCGGCCTCGATCTGCGACAGCTCTTCATCGGCAGCGAGGGCACTCTCGGTGTCGTCACCGAAGCGACGCTGAAGCTCGCGCGCCTCCCCGGCGCAACCGCGGTGATGCTGCTCGGCGTCGCAGACGTCGCTTCGGTGCTGAGGCTCTTTCGCGAGGCGCGCTCCGGGCCGTTCACGCTCGCCGCGTACGAGTTCTTCTCGCAGAAGTGCCTCGATCGCGTGCTCTCGCATCGCAAGCTCCGCCCGCCGATCGCCGAGCCATGCCCCTACTACGTGCTTGTCGAGGCCGAAGGCGACGGGAGCACCGAAGCCGACGCGAAGCGCCTGCAGGAGAAGCTGGAGCCGTGGATCTCCGGAGTCTTCGAGTCGGGGCTTGCCAAGGACGGCACGCTCGCGCAGCACAGTGGCGAGGCGCGCGACCTGTGGGCGCTGCGCGAGGGCATCAGCGAGAGCCTCAGCGCCACCGGCCTCCCGCACAAGAACGACGTCGCGCTTCCCATCGCCGAATTGGATGCATTCTGCAACGAGCTCGACGACGTCTTCCAGAAGCGCTACCCCGGCTGGGAGATCTGCCTCTTCGGTCACGTCGGCGACGGCAATCTCCACATCAACGTGATGAAGCCCGACGGCATGGACCGCGCGGAGTTCTTCACGAAGACGAAGGATGCCGATCGCGATCTGTTCGCGTTGGTCCAGCGCCATCACGGGAGCATCTCGGCGGAGCACGGCATCGGCCTCCTCAAGAAGCCGTTCCTGTCCTACTCGCGCAGCGAGGCCGAGATGGCCGTGATGAGAGAAGTGAAGCGCGCGCTCGATCCGCGTGGCACGCTGAACCCCGGGAAGGTGATCGACGCCGGATGAGGATCGGATGAGAAGGGGCCTCGCCATCGTTGCCGCCGCTGCGCTCACCGCGGCAGTGGCATGCACCTCGACCGCCGACGAGAAGATTCCGGCGACCGCGCCTCCTTCGCGACACGCGGCGATGCGTGAAGCGCTGACCACCGACGCACGCGGTCTTTCGTTCGCCGACGGAGACTGGCTCGAGGACCTCGGCGATGCCCCGTTCTACGGCCTCGCATGGCTGTCGCGTCGCGCGGCCGACGGACCGCTCCCCGCGGAGGACGCGGCACGGCTCGACGCCTCGCTGGCTCGCGCCCGCACGCTGCTCGCATCCGATCTCTTGAGCGGTGACCTCCAGGAGAAGGTCATGGCAGCGCTCGGCGTCATCGAGCACGTCGCGGCGGTGCACGATCGGGGCGATAGCCCGGACGTCGTCAGCGTCGATGCCTTCCTCGATCGTCTCGACCATCTCGTGATGGGCTTCGGCGACTACCTCGCAGGCGTGGAGGACTCGAGCTGGGCAGTGCGCACCTACGGTCCGACCGCGGTGACGGCGCTCGTGGCGATCGTCCACGCGCAATATGCGCTCTACATCGACAACGCGTTCACGCATGATCACCTCGATCGTGCGATCTCCATCGAGCAGACGATCACCAATCGCGCGCTGACCGATCTCAGCGACGCGGCCTCGGGACGCTCGGCCCGCGCGTATGCGACGGGCCCCGATCGCGCGGGGATCGATCTGTACCCGAACGTCTCGATGATCTTGCTCGAGGCGCGGCTCTTCCGCCTCACCAAGAACGAGACGTATCGCCTGCAGGCGCGGGCGCTCTACGGCGCGATCCAGCCGCTGAAGCTCGAGGACGTGCCCACGCGGTATGCGTCGCCGTACGCCGCGGTCACGCTCAACGCGAAGACGCGCGACGTGGCGACGCTCTCCAGCCAGAACTACCTCGCGCTCGCGTTGATGGTCCTGTTCGAGATCACCGGCGACACCAAGTTCTCGGACGAGGCCGATCGCGTGCTCGATGCCATCGAGACGATGCGCGGGCCGTGGTGCCTCGCGCAGGTCCACACCGAGAAATGCGCGCCGGCGTGCGCGACCGGGCAGGCGTGCGTGACCGCGTCGTGCACCGCCGATCGCTGCACGACGGGTCTTCTCCATCACGAGGTGGACGGTCGCCTCGCCAACGCGACCGACCCGGTGCTCTTCTGCTCGGGATGCAACCTGCAGGCGCTCTACGTCATCGGCTATCGCCGCGCGCTCGCGGGCGAGCCGTTCTGAGCGACCTTCACTTCGCGGCGAGTGGGCAGAACAAGCTCACGTGCGCGCCGTCGGGGTCTTCGACGAGCGCGTAGCGCTGGCCCCAGAACGCATCCCACGGCTCCTTCACGCCCTTGTGCCCGGCGGCGAGGACCTTCGCGTAGGTCTCGTCGACCTGCGCGGGCGACTCGCAGAGGAACGCGAGGCCCATGCGCTGGCCGCGCGGCTCTACCCAGTCGGGCATCATCTCCTTCTCGAGCGACTGCGCGTTGAGCGAGATGCGATAGCCGTTGGTCTTCACCTCGACGTAGTCCTCGCCCGGGGCGGCGTCGGGGAATGCGAGGCCGAGCAAGCGATAGAAGCGGATGGCGCGCGGGACATCCTTGACGGACATCCCGACCATGTCGGGGACGATGGGCATGACGAGGCTCCTTGTGAGGCGACGTTCTAGCTCGCGACGGCGAGATCGGTCTTGAACGAATCGGACACGTCGCGGCGCTGCTCGCGGGCGAGAGCGCCAGGCGTGATTCCGGCCAGATCGCTCGAATCCCTCGTGAAATGAGCCTGATCGGCATATCCCGCGAGGGATGCTGCCGCGGAAGGACTGACGCCGTCGGCCAGGAGCGCGGCGGCGCGTTGGAGTCGGATGACGCGCGCGAACGTCTTCGGCGCGATGCCGACACGCTCGGTGAACCGCCGCGTGAGCTGACGCTCGGAGAGCGCGACGCGCTTCGCGACGACGCTGACGGCATCGCCGCCGGCGAGCATCTCCGTCGCCGCGCGCATGCGGAGATCGACGGCGGCGGCCTGAGCGGCGAGACGCGCTCGCAGCGTCGACTCCACGACGAGGTTCGCGCGCGCGAGGATCTGTTCTGCGCTGAGCTGCTTCGCGACCGCTGCGTGGAGGAGCTCGACCAGCGCGTCTTCGAGCGCGCGTCCTTCGTCGCCCCACAGCGCACCGAGCGGGGCCTCGCCGTCGGTCAGCTCGCGAGCTGCCGCCGGTAACAGGCGCGCAGCCTCGCCAGGTCGGAAGCGAATGCCGAAGACCGCGCCGCGTCGCGCCGGAGCGACGAATGCCCGCTTCATCGTGCCGACGACGCGCGCCGCCTCGGGCCGGCCGTGACCCAGAACGAGGACGTCGATGCATCCGTCGGGCAGCACGCGATGCGCAGGACCGGGTCCCGACATCGCCCACGTGCACGCCACGAGTGGGCGCAGCACACGGTCGTCAAGCGACGGAACGAGCTCGGCGTAACCCACGAAGGAGCCTCTAGCGCGGCGGGGCTTCGCGTCAATGGCGGAGAGCGCTACGTTTCGATCATGGCGGGGAGCACGGCGCCGTTCACGAACAAGAGCGCGCTCGTTCGCACGAAGCGTACGTGGCTCTTCGTCGCCAGCGTGCTCAT
>JAXDMI010000331.1:0-3224 GCA_034666145.1 Myxococcales bacterium
CGCATCATCTGCTCGAGGCCGAACTGCTGCGCGCCGTTCTCGATGCGGTCTTCGAAGCCCGTCGCTGCCCACTTCGTGAGGGCGGCCTTGAGGTCGGCGCGCGTCTTCTCGTTCGAGACGAGCGGCGGCTCGTGAACGAGCATCGCGAACGCCGCGTCCTTGTACGGGACCGTCGGATCGGGCGGGAGGCGGCCTTCCGGCGTGTGCGGCGGCGGCGGCGGCTCGAGCTCCTTGATGAGGATCGGCGCCATGCGGTCGACGATCTGACGGCGCGCCTCTTCGGGCAGCTGGTTCAGCGCGCCTTCGCGCGTCTCGCCTTCCTCGTCCTTGTACTTGTCGATGAGGTACGCGATGCCCTGGCGGACACCACCTCGCGGCGCCATGCGGATGAGCGAAAGGGCCGCCTCGGTGCGCAGCTCCCAGCTGTATTTGTCATGGGTGACGACCGCGACGAGCTTGTACGGCCCGCGCTGGGTCGTTTCCCATCGCTTGACGTCGGTCTCGGCAACCCTACAGCCCGTGGCGCCGAAGCCAGAGGCCGCGAGCGTACCAAGGCCAAGCGTGAAGACCGCCGCACTCGCGAGCGGCCGCATCCGGCTAAGGACTGCCCCACCGCGCCTCTTCGTTCCGCCCATCAATCCATCCCTTGGAGGTGAGGTGTGGTGGCCACACTTCGACCCCACCAATACGTCCTTTGGCACCGAACTCTACGCCGGGAGCACGAGGATACCCAAAGTTATTCGGAGCGTGGCACCTTCCGCTACTTCTTCGAAGCGGCGCCTGCCGGGGAGTCGACGCACGCGCCTTGGACGCACACGCGGTCGCCCTTGCACTGCGTGTCGTAACTGCATCCAGAGGCGGCTGCCGGAGGCTGCGCCGGCGGCAATCGAGGGCTGCCCTCGAAGCCGGGCGGCGGGACCGACGCGTCGACCCGCTTGAGCACGGTGGCCTTGATGTAGATGCCGTAGCCGTTCGCGATCGCGAGCGCGGCATCCCCGCCGGCCCGGCAAACTTGCGGTTGGATGCCCTCCCGGAACTCCCCGAGGTTCGTGGTGCCGCCCGCGGTGAGGTCGAGCGTGCCGACCTCGATGTAATTTCCGGCCGGCTGTCCGGTGAGCATCTCGAACTGGCAGTTTTGCGGGCGCGCGGGCAGTTTCGGCCCCGTCCGCGTGAGCGACGTCTGGACCCCGCAGCCCAGGATGAACGACGCGCAGAAGCAGAAGAGGAAGAGCGGCTTGGAAGGCATGATCGGTCGCGCTTCATAACACCGGAACCGCACCTCACGGAGTTGACTCGGCCGGCTCGATTGCCCTAGCGTCTATGTAGGTCAACGTAGGTATGGCGTTTCTCAGCCTCTTCGCAGGGCGTTCACGGGCCGTCGCCGGTGAGCCTTCCGGTCTCCCGTCGCTCTCGACGGGCAACGTGCGGTCCGAGCCCGTGTTCGCGCCTCGGCGCGCGGCGAGCTCGTTCCTCGCAGCGCCGCCGAACACGCGTCTTCCGAACGTGCTCGGAACGCAGCCGCAGACGTTCGCGCGTGGTCGTGAGGTCGCGGCGCTCCTCTTGTGGACGTTCGCGGTGTTCCTCTCGCTCGCGCTCGCGTCGTATGCGGGCGATCCCGCGGCGCCGCCCATCACCGACGGACCTCCGCAGATCCTCGGCGAGAACTGGGTCGGTCCGGTGGGCGCGGCGGTCGCAAAAGCGTTCGTCACGCTGGTCGGCGTGGCCTCGTGGGTGGTGCCGGTCGAGGCGCTGCTGCTCGGCATCCCATACGTGCGCGGTCGCAAGACGAACGCGACGCCCGCGCGTCTCGCCGGCGATCTGCTGATGGTGGTGATCGGCGCGGCGCTCGTGCAGGTCGGCGGTCCCGGCAAGATGGCGTTCGGTCATCATCCCGCGGGCGGCATGATCGGTGAGCTCTTCGGCGAGCTCGCGAGCTCGCTGTTCTCGACGGTGGGCTCGTTCCTCGTCGGCTTCGCGCTGCTCGGTCTCATCTTGATCGGTCGCGCCACGTTCTCGTTCATCGCGCTCGTGCGATGGGTGGGGCGCCTCGGCTCGGTGTCGGCGGAGAAGACCGCGTTCGGTGCGCGCTCCGTCGCGGGCGCGTGGGCGAAGGCGCGCGAGCTCGATCGCGAGAAGGAAGCGCAGCGTCGCAAGGAAGAGGAGCCGATCATCGCCGGACCGGCGAGCGGAGCCGCGACCATCCTGGTGCCCGAGGAAGACTTCGAGGACGAGCCGATCCGCGACAGCGATCCCGGCGACGCGATCGAGCCGGTGAGCCCCGCGCCGCGCGTGCGCATCGTCACCGAGCCGTTTCCCGAGGAGAGCCCGCTCGTCATCGTCGAGGACAAGAAGAAGGCGCCGCGGAAGAAGAAGAGCGACGCGGAGGCGAGCGCGGACGCGGAGGCGGACGCGAGCGCGGATGCGAAGGCGAACGCGAAGGCGGGCGCGAAGGGCGGGTTCTCGTTCGGGCTGAGCCCGGACCTGAAGGCGGCTGCGCGCGCGAAGGCGAAGGCCGCTCCGGTCGCTCCGAAGACCGACGGTGAGGAAGAGGCGGAGTCGGTCGCGAAGGCGGTCGCCGACGACGACGAGCCGATCAAGCTCGACGTGACGCCGCTCGAAGGTCTCGACGTCGACGCGAAGGCGAAGAAGACGAAGCCCGCGCCGAGCGCGAAGAAGCCGGGCGAGGCGGGCATCACCATCGTCGACACGTCGGCGGCGCTCGAGAAGGACGCCCCGACCAAGGCGGATCTCAAGAAGGCCGGCGAGGCCAAAAAGACCGACAAAAAGGCGGGAAAGTCGTTCCAGCTTCCGTCGCTCGACATGCTCACGCCGGGCGTCCTCGAGATCGGTCCGCTCTTCGACGAGGAGAAGCTGCGCAAGAACGCCGAGCTCCTCGTCAAGACGCTCGCCGACTACAAGATCACCTGCAAGGTGGAGGAGATCCTCCCCGGTCCCGTCGTCACGACCTACGAGGTCTCGCCCGTGGCCGGCACGAAGGTCAGCAAGGTGGCGGCGCTCGCCGACGACCTCGCGCTCGCGCTCGCGAAGAAGGTGCGCATCGTCGCGCCCATCCCGGGCAAGAACCGCATCGGGTTCGAGCTCCCGAACGAGAAGCGCCTGCCCGTGATCTTCCGCGACCTCGTCGAGGATCGCCGCTTCCAGACGCTCGACGTGCCGCTGCCCGTCGTGCTCGGTCGCGACATCGTCGGCAATCCCGTCTACGC
>JAXDMI010000332.1:0-8243 GCA_034666145.1 Myxococcales bacterium
CGATGGCGGCGCGCAGCCAGCTCACGAAGGCGCGCGCCGAGCTCGTGGTCAACTGCGTCTTCGAGGCGATGACCGAAGCGCTGCAGCGCGGCGAGGGCATCGAGATCCGCGGCTTCGGCAGCTTCACGGTGCGGCCCTACAAGGCCTACTCCGGTCGCAACCCGCGCACGGGCGCGCCGGTCCCGGTGCCGCCGAAGCGTCTTCCGTTCTTCAAGGTCGGCAAGGAGCTCAAGGAGCTCGTCAACAACAGCCGCCTCACGCACGCGACCATCACGGGCGGCGACGACAAGGACGACTGAGCGCTCAGCTCCTCGCCGCACCAGCGTGAGCGTCTGGTCCGGAGCTTGCTCCTCCAGCTGCGTTGGCTGTTGCCGACCGCGGAGGACACCATGAGCGCACTGCGGACGATCCTGGAAGGCAAAGATCCGACGGTGCACTATGTCACGCCCGAGGCAACGGTCCTCGCTGCCGTGGACAGGATGTGCCGCGCGCGCGTTGGTTCCTTGCTCGTCGAGGTCAACGACGAGCCCATCGGTATCCTCACGGAGCGGGACATCATGGCGCGGCTCGTCCTCGAGCAGCGCAACCCGGCCACCACCCACGTCGCCGAGATCATGAGCCGCGACGTGCTGTGCATCGATCCCGATCGCGAGCCCGAAGAGGCGATGGCGTTGATGACGGAGAGGCGCGTCCGTCACCTCCCCGTCGTGTACGACGGCACCGTGATCGGGATCATCTCGATGGGCGATCTCGTGCGCTGGGCGAGCCGCAACCAGGAGTTCGAGGCCCGTGTGCTGCGCGACTACGTGATCGGCGTGTATCCCGGCTGAGGATGTCCGGAACGGCCGCCCTCCAAGTGGAGTCGCCGTCGGAGCAGAACGAGCGCGGCCACGAGGATCAACACGCCGAGCGCGTTGATCGCGAGGTTGATCGCGACGTCCCGCGCGTTGTGGTCACCTGCTCCCGCGGCGACCTCGAGCCCGCTCCGCACGCCCACCGTGACGCCGATCACGAGGAACTCTTGCAGCTGTCGTGTCATCGGGCCGCGAGAGACCGTCGTGTGAACGAGCTCGAGGAGAATGATCGCGAGGAACGCGGAGTTCACTCCCTGGACGGCCGCCTGCGTGAAGTTCCTGTGCTCGACGATGGGCTTGACCCCTTCGATGACGACGCCGAGCAGCGCGATGACGACGAAGACGATGAGCAGCACCGCTACGATTGACGTGAGGATGTTCGCCACACGCGCGAGCGAGTCGTTGAAGCGCGACTCGAGGTGCGAGGGAGGCGCCTGGATGGAGGGCTCCTCGGGATCGGGATGGGCATGCCCGCTCGCCATGGAGCCGCGGATGGTCGCGTTCGCCGTGCTCGTTGCCACCACGCCCAGGCTGCAAGGCGCGGGCCGATCGCATCGGGAGGACGGGCCGTCGCGACGACGCTCGACAGAGCCGGCCCATTCGGCCTAGTCCTGTCGTGCGATGACCTTTCCTCCCGTTTCCGAGCAGATGGCCGTCCTCACGCGCGGCATCGTCGACCTGCACGTCAAGACGGAGCTCGAGCTGCGACTCGAGGAGGCGCGCAAGAGCGGCAAGCCCTTGCGCGTGAAGGCCGGCTTCGATCCGACGCGCCCCGACCTCCATCTCGGTCACTCGGTGCTGCTCGCGAAGATGCGTCAGTTCCAGGATCTGGGCCATCAGGCGATCCTTCTCGTCGGCGAATTCACGGCGATGGTCGGCGACCCCACCGGTAAGAGCGACTCACGCCCGCGCCTCTCGCGCGAAGAGGTCGCGGCCTCGGCGAAGACGTATACCGATCAAGCCTTCAAGGTCCTCGACCACAAGAAGACCGAGATCCGCTCCAACTCGGAGTGGCTCGACAAGCTCTCGCCCGTCGACATCGTCGAGCTGATGGCGAAGATGACGGTCTCGCGCATGCTCGAGCGCAACGACTTCGCAAAGCGCTTCGAGGAAGGCCGTCCGATCTACCAGCACGAGTTCCTCTACCCGCTCCTCCAGGGTTACGACTCCGTGGCGCTCGATTGCGATCTCGAGCTCGGCGGCACCGATCAGCTGTTCAACCTGCTCGTCGGCCGCGACCTCATGAGCAAGTACGGACAGCGGCCACAGATGGTCATCACCACGCCGCTGCTCGAGGGCATCGACGCGAAGATGGAGAACGGCGTCGTCGTCGGCGCGAAGATGTCGAAGAGCGCCGACAACTACATCGGTCTCACCGAGGCGCCGCTCGACATGCATCGCAAGGTGATGCAGGTCGATGACGACGTCATCTTCCGTTACTTCGAGCTGATCTCGCTGAAGTCCAACGAGGAGATCGCGCAGCTCAAGGCCGAGAAGGCGGCGGGCCGTCATCCCAAGGAGATCAAGGCGCTCTTCGCGCGCGAGATCATCGCGCGCTTCCACGATGACGCCGCCGCGGTCGCTGCTGCCGCCGAGTTCGAGAAGATCTACGCCGGCCACGAGATCCCCGCCGACGTCCAGGAGCACACGCTCATCACCGAAGGCGAGACGCTGTGGATCGCCAAGGCCCTCTCGAGCGCCGGCCTCGTGAAGTCGACCGGCGAGGGCAAGCGCCTCGTCGAGCAAGGCGGCGTCGAGGTCGATCAGGTCCGCGTCACCGACGCGAACCTCCAGCTCGAGCGAGGCAAGCGTTACCTGCTGCGCGTCGGATCGAAGAACCGGCGCTTCGCTTACGTCGTGGTCGCACCGTGATCCGGCGCGTGGCCGGGAGCGTCTTCGCTCTCGTGCTCACGACCTCGGGCTGCGGCCCGAAGCCGAGCGCTGCGCCGCCCGCGCCGCCGCCCGTCCCGTTGCATCTCGACTCGGCGTGCGACCTCGCGCCTTCCGCGGCGGTCGAGTGGGTGGTCGATGCGCGACCGCGCGCCGTCGCAGAGACGCCCGACCTCATCCCGGTGATCGCGCTCGTCGTTCCCGAGGCGCGGTTCGCGACGTTCGCGGCGGCGCACGGCGGCATCGACCTCAGGCAGATCACCGACCTCTGTGTTGCAAAATACAAGGATTCGCTCCTGACCGTGGCGCGTGCTCCCGTCGATCCCGCGCGCCTCGAGCGCACCTTCGCCGATCGCATGACGCACCCCGGCGGACGGAGCGTCGACGTCGTCAATCCTCCCGTCGTGCGCGTGTGGGGCGAGGTGAACGGAGAGGCGCAGCAGCTCGTGGTGTTCGCGCGCGAGCTCGTCGCGCTCGAGCAAGGCAAGGCCGGACCGGTCCGCGCGACGGAGGCCTTCGCGCTCGGCAAGCTGCGACGCGCTCAGCCGGTCCTACGCGGTGGTCCCCTCGCGCGAGCCGTGGCGCTGGTCGGCGACGCACCGGTGCGCGCCTTCGCGCCGGGCCCTTTCGAGGGCGAGACGGCGCAGGGCCTCGGCGGATTGATGCGCGCGAGCACCGCGGTCGCGGCCTCGGCGCGATTTGCCGACGCGCCCGCGAAGCTCGCCATCCGCATCGTGCTGACCGGAGCGTGGGGGAAAGACGCGCCGGCCGCTGCCGAACGACTCGCCGCGGCCGTGCATGTCGTATCGGAGAGCGCGTTCGGTCGTCTCCTCGGCCTCGATCATCCGGTGGTGTCGCCGCAAGTGCGCGGCATGGCTGACGCCCTGGTCGTGGACGTGACCATCGACGGCGCGTCGCTCGCACGCGGAATGCATGACGCGCTCGATGCCGAGATCGGCGACATCATGCGCGCCGGTGGCGCACGGAGCTCCTCTCCGGACGCAGGTGGGGACGCAGGTGGGGACGCTGGAAAACCGTAGTCGCGTCTAAGTTCGACGATCCTCCTCTTACGGTGCATAATTCGGGGCTCCTTGATCGATCTCGCCACCCTGGAGAGCGTCAGCGATCTGACCTCCGAGCACGCCAAGCTGGCGGCGAGCTCGTCGGCCGAGATCCGCAAGCTGCTCAAGCGCGTCGCCGAGATCGCCAAGCCCGGTGAAGGCTGCCCGAAGGTGATGATGGCGCTCGCGCGTCTCGTCGGTCAGCCGTGGGTCGAGGGCGATCTTCGCATCGAGCTCTCGGGTGACGACGCGTCGACCACGATGAACGTGATGTGCGACTACGGCGTGGGGATCCGCGAGCGGCTCCTTCCGCTCACGAAGTTCGCCGTCCCGATCGACGAGTTCGAGCGCGCTCTCGAGCTCGCGCCGAAGCTCGTCCTGCCGCTTCGCATCACCGACGAAGACGGGAAGCTCATTCTGACGCCGCTCGCGACGCCCGAGGCACGCGTGAACAGCATCGCGCCGCCGGAGCTCGACGTGGAGAGCGCGAGCCTCGGCGACGGCGATCGCCCGACCGCGCCGCCTCCCGCCGACGAGCTGCAGATCGTCGACGAAGCGATGCCCGACGATCTGATGCCCGACAACGTCGACAGGATGGGCGAGAGCGGCAAGCACGCGAAGATCGATGCGAACGAGCACGAAGGTCGGATGCGCTCCGGTCCGGTGCCATCGGCGAACGCCCCCGTCGACGTCGACGAGCTCTCGCACGACCGCATCAGCAACGTGCACACGCGACCGACGGTGCGGCGCATGGTGGCAGTCGACGCCGCCGCGATCGCTGCCGTGAAGCGTCGCGATCCTCGGCGCGAAGAGGAATAGAGCTCGTTCGCCAGAGCTTTTCGCCGCGTTTCGCACGCACGAGTTTGGCGCAGGTCCCGGCCCCCGTTGACGCCGCAAGGCTAGCAGTGCTACGCGCGCGAACGTGGCACAGTCGACAGCTCGTTCATCCCGCTCCTCCTCTCGCACCCAACCCGCTTCCGCGCCGGTGAGTACCCGTGCGCGCACTGCTGCTACCAAGACGCGCAAGACCGCGGCCCCCGCTCGCGCAACGGCCGTGACGTCGACGCGCGCGAAGACGTCGACCACGAGCAGCAAGACGAGCGCGAAGGCGGTCTCCCGCGTGCCGGTGCCCGCCGTCGTCGTCGAGGCGGTTCGCACGCCGGCGAGCGAGGCGCCGCCCGCGCTCCGCGAGTCCGGCATCGTTCCCCGCATCGCGCCGCGCGGTTACGTCCCGCTGGTCGACATCCCGAAGCCGCCGCCGCCGCCGCGTGACTTCACCCTGAACGTCGGCGACAAGGCCGTGCATCCGTCGCACGGCCTCGCCGAGGTCACCGCCATCGAGCACCGCGAGATCGGCAGCATGAAGGGTGAGTTCTACATCCTTCGCATCATCGACAACGGCATGCGCGTCATGGTCCCGCGCGCCTCGTCGAGCGCCGCCGGCATCCGTCCCGTCATGAGCTCGAAGGAGGCCGATCGCGTCCTCGAGACGATGAAGGCCCGTGAGGTCGCCGTCGATCTCCAGCCCTGGAGCCGTCGCTTCCGCGCGTACACCGAGATGATCAAGTGCGGCTCGCCGCAAGAGGTCGCCAAGGTGCTGCGCGACATGTACCGGCTCAAGTTCGACAAGGACCTGTCGTTCGGCGAGCGTCGCCTTCTGGATCAAGCGAAGAGCCTCCTCATGAAGGAGCTCGCCGCGGCCAAGGGCGTGACCGAGCCCGTGCTCCAGGCGCAGGTCGACGACATGTTCCGCGCGTGAGCCAGATCGCGTGACCTCGGGTCACGAGATCTGATTCACTTCGAGCATGAGCTCGAGCTCCAGCCGATTGCGGGACATGATGGTGGGCGCAACCCTCGTGTTGGCCGCGCCCATCATCCTGGTCGGCTGCAGCAAGGGCCCGTCGAAGACGCAGGCCTTCGAGTCGATCCAGAGCGGCGTGAAGGAGGACGGGAGCTGCACGCTGCCGGTCGACATCCTCTCGCGCGTGAAGATGCAGTACTCGACGAAGGGCATGTGCGTCCCGAAGGAGGGCGCAGAGAAGGCGAAGGCGTGCATCGATGCGCTCGTCGCGGCGGGCGCGACGAAGCGCATGCCCGATGCGTACATGCTGGCCTGGCCTGACGAGGTCGCGACCGCGAGCCTCTCGGACATCCCGGCGTACGAGCGTCGCGCGCGCAACCTGGTATACGGCGAATGCGTCGAGCTCGCGGGCAACCTGCGCGATGGGCGCTTTCCGTGCGCAGACGTCCAGGCCGAGAAGGTCCTGCGGGTGACGGCGCTCGACGATACGCACGCCGACGTCGCGTACGAGCGAAAGCTCACGCTGAAGCCGGAGCTCGCCGCGATCGACAAGGCATGCGGAACGGTCACGCGTCCGCCCGGCGAATCGACGGTCGCCTTCGTGAAGACCGAGGGTACGTGGGGTCTTGCTTCGGCGGTGCCCGCTGGCGACGGCGGCGGCGGCGCGAACTGAGCGGCGCATGACGCGACGGGCGAAGGGCGTGCTGCTCGGGATCGACATCGGCACGACCGGAGTCCGAGCAGCCGTGTTCGCCGAGGACGGCACGCTCGTCGCCGATGCGAGCGTCGCGTGTCCGCACGAAGCGCCGCACGTGGGCTGGGCGGAAGCGGATCCGGACGCGTGGTGGCGATCGGTGGTGCGTGTGCTCGGCGAGCTCGGCCTGACGACGAAGCTCGCGGACATCGCGGGGGTGGCGGTCGTGGGCCAGGCGCCGACGGTGGTGCTGGTCGATGACGCGGGCGCCGTCGTGCGTCCGGCGATCCTGTGGCTCGACACGCGCGCCGACGCCGAGGCGCGCGAGCTGGGCACCGAGGCGTATTACCTGGGCCCGAAGCTGTTGTGGCTGGCGCGGAACGAGCCAGAGGCGCTGGCGCGCACGAAGTGGATGCTGCAATCGCATTCGTTCGTGGCGCAGCGGCTGACCGGCGAGGTGGCCGTCGATCCGTCCACGGCGGCGCTGGCGTTACCGCTGTTCGATCTGGCGACGCTCACGTGGGTGCAGGATGCATTCATTCGCGTGCATGATGCATCGACCGGCGCCGGGCTCATCGCCGCGCAGATGCCGCCGCTCCGAAAGGCGCACGAGGTCCTCGGCACGGTGACGGCAGAGGCCGCGAGCGCCACGGGCCTGCGTGCAGGAACGCCGGTGGTGGTGGGCGGCGGCGACTTCGCCGCGGCAACGCTGGGCGCGGGCGTGATCGAAGAGGGCGAGGCCTGCTTGATGCTGGGCACTGCGGGCAACCTGCTCGTGCCGCGAAGTTCTCCGGGCGCAGACGCGCGCCTGATCAACGCGCATCACGTGGGCACGGACTCGTGGCTGTCGCTGGGCGGAACGCTGTCGGGCGGTGCGCAAGAGTGGCTGCGTCATGCGCTGGCGCGCGGGTCTCTGGTGAACGACGACACGGCAGTGCGCGGCGCGCTCCCGACGTTCGAGGTGCTCGACGGCGAAGCAGCGCGTGTGCCGGCGGCGAGCGACGGCCTGCTGTTCCTCCCGTATCTGCAAGGCGAGCGAACGCCGATCTGGGACGTGTCGGCGCGAGGCGCGTACGTCGGCCTCGGCCTGAACCATGGCCGTGGTCATCTGTGGCGCTCGTTGCTCGAGGGCATCGCGCTGGGCTTCGTGGATTGCCAGGCGGTGCTGGAAGACGGCGGCGTCGTGCTCCGCGAGGTGATCGCGGCGAACGGCGGCGGCAAGAGCGCGCTGTTCCGCCAGATCCTGTGCGATGCGCTGGGCGTCCCGCTCGCGTACGCAGCGAAGGGCGCGGGCACGGTGGCGGGCGCCGCGATCCTGGCTGGCCTCGGCGCGGGCGTTCTCGCGAAGCCCGAAGACGCGCGAGCCTGGCGCGGCGCGCTGGTGAGACACGAGCCGAACGCGGCCGCGCATACGCGCTATCGCGAGCTCCTGGAGCTACGACGAGCGACGTATGCGGGGCTGCGTGGGGTGTTCGAGGGCCTCGCGAATTTGCGAGATTCCTGACAACTCGCCCTGACGACGGCCGAGGGGCCCGTCAGGTGACGAGATGACCCACGACGAAAAGCTCGAGCAACTCCGCATGGAGCTCGCTCGCCAGGACGCAGCGCTCGACGAGGCACGCCAGCAGATGGCGGCCCTCGCGGAGCTTCCATTCGAGGTTCCTACCGAGTGGCTGAACGAGATCGAGGAGGCCTGCGCGCCTCCGCCGATCCTCCGGGGCGCAATCGTCGTCGGCATCCGTGGCTGAACCAAGGGAGAACGAACATGCAATACGTCAACAAGGTGAAGATTCCGACTTTCAACATGCCCACCACCGCACCGGCGGGGGAGGCGGCGGCGGCGGGGACGAGCGGGCTCACGGCCGAGGGGATGATGCTCTATTGCGCGTCGCAGCTGCGATTCCTGGACGACGGGATCGCTGCGCACATGGCGACGCAGCAGC
>JAXDMI010000333.1:0-2564 GCA_034666145.1 Myxococcales bacterium
CGGATCGCCCGCGACGCTCGTGCTCGGACTCGGGCTCACACCTGCAGCGCTCGTGTCCGTCTCCGCCGGCGAGGAACGTCGCAGGTACGCGAAGCCCAACGCGACGATGCCGATGGCGACGAACGGCAACAACCAGCGGCTCGCGGCCGGCTCGGCCTTGGCCGTCGCAGGAGGGCGACCGCTGCTCTTCTCCGCGCGCCTCGACTTCGGCGCGGGCTCGACCTCGATGGTGGGCGGCGGCGGTGCCGGCAGATCGCGCCGAGCCGGTGGCGGCAACGTGCGAAGCGTCCCGCCCTTCGGTGGCGGCGGCGGTGGTGCCAACACGGGTGGCGGCGGCGGCTCGCTCTGCGCGGGCGGGCGTATGCTCGCGGCCGCGGGAAGCGGCGGCGGCATGCTCACGCGCACCGGCGGCACACGCGCGGTGATCTCGTCGGACGCGGGCACGATGTCGTCGTCCGGCAGATCCTCGATCGCGTCCGCGAAGCGAGGCAAGGGTTGGACCTGCGCCTGCACGGGTCGCGGCAACGGCGGCGGATCATCGCCGGGCACGAGAGACAGACGCGCCGCGCCCGGCGCCACCGACGACGGCGGCGGCGTGACGTCGAGCAGCGCCGCCGCCGACGGACGCGACGACCGCATCCGTTCGTCGACCGCGCCCGCATAGGGCGTCGTTCCGATCGGCAGCGAGCCGATCAGCTCCTGCCAGCTCGAGAACCTCCGCACGATCCCGTCAGGGTCGACGACGGTCCACGTGCCCAGCGATACCTGCACGAGCGCGACCTCGGAGACGTGCGCGCAGGTCCGGCACGCGTGGCGTGTCTTCTCGCCGTCGCTCTCGACGTCGCACGGTGCCCCGCACTTCTCGCACGGCGAAGACGCGTTGTTCTCGGCCCGTGCGCTCTCCCCCATCGCTCCATGCAAGGTCGAAAGCGTCGCCAAGGGAAGCCAAAAGCGGCGAGCGGGCGCATGACGCGGACGGGAGCTACGTTCGAGGAGGGGTAGGAGGCGGTCGGCGGATGGACGGGTGGGCTGACTCACGACATCAGTCGAACCACCCGCGCACGCGCGCAGCACCGGTAGCGCGGTCGATCTCTACCCACGCCGCGCCTTCGTCGACCCACGCATGGACGTAGTCGACGCCCTTCTTCGCGCCTTCGCCCGGCAAGTGCTTCCACCAATCGACCGACTCGAGGCGCGAGAGATGACGCACGACCTTCACGGCATCACGAGGGACCGGCACGGGCACGTCGAGGATGCGCGTCGGCTCCGGCACGCTCGCGAGCATGTGCCGGCGTGGCCTCGTGGTGCGGGTCGCGCTCGCGCTCGCGCTCGATGTCGCCTTCATCTCGAGACGCACGAAGCGCGAACGATCCGCGGGCAGCCACGCGTCGCCGAGGGCGAGCTTTCCCACCGCCTCTTCGCCGAGATCGGCCGCGAGCTCCGCGACGAGCCGTGGCAACGCGCGCTCGGCCTTGGGTTGCGATTCGAAGAGAGAGAGCGCCGCTTGCGGCTTGTGTACGAGCGACGCGGCACGCAACTTCGCCGCGAGGACCGGCGCGCGCAGCACGGCTCGCTCGATCTTGGGACGCAGCGCCGCCAGCAGATCCGACGCGCTCGACAACGGCGCGGGAAGCTCGATGGCGATTCTCTGGATGCGATCGACGCGCTCTACGCGATCGACGCGCTCTACGCGCTCGACGCGGGACTGACCCGCGTCGCGGTGGTCTCCTAACAGCGCGACGTCGAGCACGAGATCGAGCTCGATGCGCGACGCTGCCACCGCGCGGCCCGCGAGACGCGTCGCGAGTCGATCCGACAACGTCTTCGCGACGAACGTCAGCGCCTCGGAGCCCTCGACGCCGTACTCGAGCGTCGTCTCCTCTTCGGGGATCTCGGGCGGAACGTACGACGTGAGCGGTGCCCGATCGTCACCTTCAGCGAGACCGATGATCACGGGTGCACGCACCCCGAGACGTGACGCGAGCGCCGATCGCGGCAGCGCGCGGAGCTCACCGATGGTTCGAACACCGAGCTTCGCCAGCCAGCGCGCGTCGTCGGCGCCGATGGGAAGCGCGGAGACCGGCAGCGGCGCGAGAGCGATCGCGTTCTTGCCCGACGGCACCACGACGAGCGGCGGGTCGTCGTCTTCGAACCGATGATCGCTCGGGCGGGGTCTCGCTCCGTCTCGGATGCTGGCGGCAGCGCGTGCCGACGCCGAAGCGCGCGCCGAAGCCGCCGCCCGAGCGAGGATGGCCGCGACCCGTGGGCCGTCGGCGATCGCGACGGCACACGAATGACCAAGCCCTCCGAACACGCTCGCGAGGCGTGCGGCGAGGATCGCTTCGCCGTCGTTGGCGGTGGCGGCAGCCGTGCGATCGCGCTCGCGCGGCGCATGGAGATGCGCGCAGCCCGTCACGTCGACCCACACCACGTCGCCATGAGAAGCGCTCGCCCCCGCGTCCTTGCCTTTGCCGTCCTTCGCGTCTTTCGCGCTCGCGCCCGCATTCGAGAACGAGAAAGAGACGGTCGCGCCGAAGGCCAGCGAGACCTCGGCGAGCCGCGCG
>JAXDMI010000334.1:0-6238 GCA_034666145.1 Myxococcales bacterium
GCCGGGCTCGAACGAGCCCCACGTCTTCGTCGAGGCGTCGTAGAGCCACGTGTCGCGGCGATAGCCGCCGCACTCTGCGCCTTCGATGCCCGCACCCCACGACGAGTCGACCTCGAAGACGTGATGCGGTCCCGGCGACGAGAGGAAATCGACGAGGTCAGCGTTGCGCGTCGTGCCGCAGAGCATCGCCTTCTTCGCGGTGTCGGCGGTCGCGTGGCTGTACACGACGACGTTGTGGCCCCAGCCGCCGGGCTCGGACGCGTCGAGCGTGATGAGGTCGCCAGGACGCGCGTTCGCGAGCGAGACCTTCGCGAAGGATCCGTCGCGACCGCCGTCGACGTCGCGGAAGCTCTCCGATCCCGCCGCGTACATCTTCGGCGCGCGAGTCGACACGGCCGCGAGCGCTTGCTTCGAGTAGCCGGCGCAGTCGACGCCGATGCCGTGGTCCCACTGCATCCGGCGGATGCGCATCGCGAGATCGCCGGGGCCCGCCGGCAAGCGTCCGTCGTCGATGAGCGCCTGCGTGATCTTCACGAGGTCCTGCGGCCGGCACTGACCGACGCGCGCCTCGAACGGAGCACGAACGCCCGCGCGCGCACCGAGCGTATCGACGGCTCGTGCCATCGCCGCCGGCACCGCGTGCGTGGTCATGCGGAACATCGGACGCGCGCTCACCGCTTCGCCGGCGACGACATACGGACCGCTGAACGCATCGCGTACCGCATCGAGCTTGCGCTGGATCGCCGCGTCGCGCCTCGCATCGTCGAGGACGTTCGCGACGTTCGCGACGTTCGCGACGTTCGAAAGGAACGCGCGGTACTCGGTCGACGTCGGCTGGCGCTCGACGTGCGCGGCGAGCCTCGCCGCAGGGGTTTCACGCAGTGTTTCACGCTGCGGTGTGGGCAGATCGTCGTCGGTGCTCTCGCTCCGACGCGACGCGCGATCCATATCGAGCCCGTCGATGGTCATGCCGCGCTATCGACCACATGTGGGTCGAGTTGCGCGAAAATCGCGTCGCGCTTCGTGCGCTACTTCTTCGCGGGCTCGGCGGCCGGGTTCAGGAGCTCGACTTCCCAGCTCACCTCGGTGTCGGAGCCGCCCCACGGCGGGAACGTCAGGTTCGTGAACGCCTTCTCGACGCAGTTGCCGACCGGCTTGCCCTGGTAAGGAGCGGGGACGGTGACGCCCTTCGAGTGACCGTTCTTGCCGAGCTGGATCTGGATCGTCGCCTTGCCCCACGGGCCGGTCGCCTTGCCGTCGTCGCCCTTGGCCGCGCCGCAGTTCTCTTTCACCTGCCGGGCTGCGCGCTTGATCACGACCTCGGTTGCGTCCTTGTCGTACTGATCGGTGCGCTGCCTCGGAGCTTCGGTCACGGGGCGAACGCCGCCACCTCCGCCACCGCCGCCAGCACCGCCACCACCTCCGCTGCCGCTCTCGCTGCCGCTCGGCTTCGACTCCGCGGGAGGCGGCGCGGTCGCGCCTTCCCACTTCGGCGTCTCCTCGTTCGACTTCGGCGCGCCTTCGCCGCCGCCGTTCTCCGCCGGATACTCACCGACTTGTTTCGGCTTCGAGCCGCACGCGAGGAGCGTGAAGGCCGACACCAACACCAAACCGGAGAAGCTCGAAGAGCACGTGAGAAGAGGGGCCCGCATGGCGCCGATGCTAGCACTTGCTCAGGGGCTGGTAGACCAGACTCGCTGGCCATCCGCGAACTGCGGCGCGCTCGTCATCCCGTAGCGCTTCGAACTGCGCGTCAGAGCTCGGTGATCTTGTAGTCCTTGATCTTGTAGAGCAGCGCGCGGTGGCTGATCTCGAGGAGCTCGGCGGCGCGCGTTCGGTTGCCGCGCGTCTTCTGCAGCGCCCGGCGGATCAAGATCTCTTCGATGGCCGACGTGGTCTTCTTGATCGAGAGCTCGCCGCTCGCGAGCTGCACCTGCACCGGGTCGAGCGCGTCACGCAGGCGCTCCGGGAGATCGTGCGCGTCGATGACGTCGCCGTCGCAGAGCACCATCGCGCGCTCGATGGTGTTCTCGAGCTCGCGCACGTTGCCGGGCCAGCCGTATTCGAGGAGCAGCTTCCGCGCGTCGGGCGTGAGCCCACGGATCTGCGTACCGAGCCGCGCGTTGTTGCGCGTGACGAAGTGATCGACGAGGAGGTTCACGTCCTCTTTGCGTGCGCGCAGCGGCGGGATCAAGATCGGCAGCACGTTGATGCGATAGAAGAGGTCCTCGCGGAAGCGCCCTGCCTTGGCCTCCGCGGCGAGATCGCGATGCGTGGCCGCGATGATGCGGACGTCGATCTTGATGTCCTTGGAATCGCCGAGTCGGCGGATCGTCTCTTCTTGCAGCGCGCGCAGCAGCTTCACCTGGAGATTGAGCGGCAGCTCACCGATCTCGTCGAGGAGCAGCGTGCCACCGTCCGCTTCCTCGAAGAGGCCGCGACGATCGGCGTTCGCGTCGGTGAAGGCGCCCTTCTTGTGACCGAAGAGCTCGGTCTCGAGGAGGTTCTCGGGGATGGCGCCGCAGTTGATGGTGACGAACGGCTGGTTCTTGCGGTTCGAGCGCGAATGGAGCGCGCGCGCGACGAGCTCCTTGCCGACGCCGCTCTCGCCCTGGATGAGGACCGTCGTCTTGTAGTCGGCGATCTTCGAGATGGTCCGGAAGATGTCCGTCATGGGAGCGCTCTTCGCCAGGATCGACTCGTACTGGCTCTCCTTCGAGATCTGCTCCTTGAGCGCGCGGTTCTCGCGACGGAGCGTCTCGCGCTCCTCGGCCTTGCGAAGTGCGAGCACGATCTCGTCGGGCTTGAACGGCTTGCCGACGTAATCGTACGCGCCGGCCTTCATCGCCTCGAGCGCGAGGTCGACCGAGCCGTAGGCGCTCATCACGATGACGGTGGCCGGGTTCTGCTTCGCCTTGAGCGTCGCGAGGAGATCGAGCCCGCCCATCTTGGGCATGCGCACGTCGGTGAGGATGACGTCGGGGCCGAACGAGTCGACGAGCGCGAGGGCGGTCTCGCCGCCGTCCGCGGTCTCGACCTCGTAGCCGTGACGCTTGAGGAGCGTCTTCAGGACGAGGCGGATGTTCTCTTCGTCGTCGACGACAAGTACGCGGCGCATGCGGGACCCGCTGTTCTGTGCAAAAAGGTCAAAGCCAAGCATACATGAATTACCCGAAATCTGCGCTGGCTGGGTATCGCTTCGCATTCTTTGCGGCATGGCTCCGGACGGGGAGTAAGGAGAGCCGGTCGGACGTACGATCTTCGTATGGACCCCGAGGACGTCCGCTACGACGCGTCGGCGCCGGCGTCGGCTTCGAGCGCCGGCAGGCTCGTGTCGCGGAACGTAGCGTCCGCGCTGCCGGTCGCGTTCCTCCTGCCTGTCGTCGCGGCCATCGCAGCGGGCGTGGGTGCTCTCCCGTCGCGACCGCGCGTCAGCACCATCGCGATCTTCACGGTGCTCGTCGCGACGTTCCTAGCGGGCTTCGTCGGGCTCACGCGCCATCGACGTCCGCGAGCGGGTCTCCTTGCCGCTTGCCATGCGGTGGCGTGGGTTCCGTTCATCGCCTACTGCGCGTGGCAATCGATCTCCAACGGGATCGTCCAACCTCCGGGCCTCCGCTGCGGAACGGGGATCATGGCGCTCTTCATGTTCGCCGTACCGATCGGCGGCTTCTTGCTGCTCGCTGCGGGCATCGCGGCCGGCGCGGCGCTCGCGCATCGCGGCATCGACGGCGCACTCCGCACGATGGCATTCGGCGCGACGGGCCTCGCGCTCGTCGCGTTCGCGTTCGCGGTCCCCCGCATCATGCGGCCCGATCCCGACACGTACCTCGCATCGCTGCCGATCGTCGGTGAGGCCCGCGCCGAGTCGGACGTCGAGCTGTTCGGACACCGCTTCCGGTATGAGCGCGCCGTGGTCCCCGACCACGTCATCGGCGGGAACGAGCCTTCGCCGCCGCATGCCGAGTGCCAGCTCACGGGTGTCGCCACGATCGAGACGAGCTACCCCGGCGACAACGAGTGTCCCGCGCTGCGCGTCCGTGTCGATCCCGGTCATGATCTCGTCGTCATCGATGCGCCCTCATCGGGCGGCTACGTCGACACGATCGCGTTCCGCCCGAGCACCGGCGAGCGGCTCGGCATCAGCGCCGTCACGGTGGCGGACCACATCGGCCCGCCGATCGGCTGGACGGTGTCGGCCGCGCTCGGCGGTCTCATCGGCGCTGCGTTCGTCGTCGCCGCGCGTCGTGTTCGTCGTCGCGCGGCTGCCCTCGACGACGTCGACGGCAATCACGTCGGCATGGGCTCGGTCGTGCTCTCGAACGGCGATCGCTTGCTCGTCGATGCCGCCGCCGAGCTTCCCGTCGGACCGGTCGTGCTCGGCGATGGGAAGGAACAGCTGCCGACCTATCGCATCATGGGCGTTCCCACGTTCGCTACAGCGCGACCAGGGACGCTCGATGCATGGCGAGGCACGCTCACCGATCTCGCCGCGAGCCTCGACGGCATCGCCATCGCAGCAGCAGCGCTCGGCGCAACGCCGCTCGTGGTCGCGCGTATCGTCGGAGCGTTCTGAATCACGCGGTCGCTGCGATCCACGAGCGCGGCCGTTTCCGCCGCGAATGAAGCGCTTCCTTTGCGACAGCTCGATCGACCGGCAGCGCGCGCTAGACTGCGCGTTCGTTCGCTCCCACGGGCGTTCGTGAGCTCGATGATGGAAGAACTCGGACCAGGCTCGTTCGTCACCCCCACCGTACGGCTCGTGAGCCCGCTTGCGCAGGGCGGCATGGGCACCGTGTGGATCGCCGAGCACCTCGTTCTCGAGACGAAGGTGGTCGTGAAGCTCATGACGAAGGAGCTCGCGAGCAACGTCGACGGCGCCGCGCGTTTCGCGCGCGAGGCGGCGATCGCTGCGGCGGTGAAGAGCCCCCACGTCGTGCAGGTCTTCGATTCGGGCGTGACCGAGGACGGAGTCGCATACATCGTCATGGAGCTGCTCGAGGGCCACGACCTCGGCGCGCACCTGACCGCGAACGGCCGGCTGGCACCCGCCGAGGTGGCGATCATCGTCACGCAGCTCTCGAAGGCGCTCGCGAAGTCGCATCGCGTGCAAGTGATCCACCGCGACCTCAAGCCCGAGAACGTCTTCCTCTGCGACGTCGAAGGAGGGGAGGCGTTCGTGAAGCTCCTCGACTTCGGCACCGCGAAGGACGAGGCGCGCGCGCCGTTCACCACCACCGCCGGTCAGCTCCTCGGAACGCCCTATTACATGAGCCCCGAGCAGATCCTCGGTGAAGAGGTCGATACGCGCGCCGACGTCTGGTCGCTCGGCGTGCTTGCGTTCGAGGCGACCACCGGTGTGCGTCCGTTCGAGGGCGTCACGGTCGGCGCCATCACGCTGGCCATCCACACCACGCAGCCGCGCATGACCGACATCGTGCCCGAGCTGCCGCCGGCGCTCGACGAATGGTTCGCGCGCGCATGCGCTCTCCGTCCCGCAGAGCGCTTCCAGACCGTGCGCGCCGCGGGCGACGCGTTCGCGCGCGCCGCGATGGGCGATGCGTTCATCGTCGACTCGTCACCGGAGCTCATCGTGGAGTCGTCGCCCGGTTCCCCGGCGTTCCCGATACCGCTCGTCACGGGCCGGCATCGTCCCGCCTTCACGCCCTCGGAGCGTGTCGCGACGTCGCTCTCTTCGACGCTCTCGTCCCCGCGCCACGAGCGTCGCCGGCTGCAGTGGATCGCAGCGTTCGTCGTCATCGCATCGGTCATCGGCATGCTCGCGTTCTTCGTGTACGAGCCGGCGGTGACGACGCCGACATCGACGCCCGCGTGGTCGGCGCCCGCAGTCGCCGCCACCGCGCCGCCGCCCGCGCCTTTACCTTCGCCTTCCGCGGCGTCACCGTCGCCCGCGCCTTCACCATCGCCATCGCCATCCGCAGCGTCGCCATCGGCATCGACACCGTCGTCATCCGCAACGGCATCCGCAACGGCATCATCGTCGCCCTCGTCTGCCACGCGTCCAACCGCCACGCCGCTCGCGACATCGACGACCGCGACGACCGCGACGACCGCGACGACGCTCCCGTTCCCGCACGAGAGCGCGTCGACGACCGCCGCCAGGACCGCTCCGCCGCCGCCGCGCGCCTCCTCCGCCCCCGCGCTCCCATCCGCGCTCCCGCCCGCGTCCGCGCTCCCGTCCGCGTCCGCGCTCCCGTCCGCGCCCGCGCCCGCGCTC
>JAXDMI010000335.1:0-10165 GCA_034666145.1 Myxococcales bacterium
TCGCGCTGCGTGACCGCGAGATGACGGCGAACTGCGCCGGGCTTGCGATCGGTGGCGCGGACGAAGAGCGCGCATGCGAGGGCGAGCTCCTGCACGCCGAGGTACGTGCCCTGGTGCTGGCGGACACCGCCGCAACCCTTCTTGTAGACCGACGCGCCGTTGAGCAGGATCACGCCGAGACCGCACGCGACGGCGGTGAGCTCGGAGAGCGCGCCCTCGACGCGCGGATCGACCTCCTCGTCGGCCTCGAACAGCACGAGACGTCCCATCGCGCGCGCGAGTGACGACGTGAGGATCTTAGGCTCGCCGACGTCGGCGGTGGCGAGCACCACGGCATAGCCGTCCTCGGTCTCGACCGCGCCGCTCATGATCACGCTCTTCGACTTGTCGCCGGGCGCGCAGGCACCGCTGCCGCAACCGCCGCCGGCCTTGGCCTCGTCGTCGGGCTCGACGAATGCGAGCTGCACCTCGAGATCGCTCGCGAGGGGCGCGTACGTCATCATGCGTCGCATGAGCCGCTCGATCGCGGCGGGCTCGAGCGCGAACTCGTCCGGGAAATACTCGCCGTTCGGCTCGACCAAATCCGGGTTCTCGAGGACCTCGCCGTACTCGGCGCGCAGATGCGCGAGGTGGGCGACGATCGATCGGAGGGCGTCTTGGCTGAGCTCCATGTCCGCCCAGTGTAGCGCGGGGTAGACTCCCGCGCATGCCCCTCCGGATCGCCACGTTCAACACCAAGGACTTCTTCCTTCCCCGCAGCGACGCCGAGCGGTCCGTGGCCATCGGGAAGTTCCGCAACATCGCGATGAACCTGCGTCGCGCCAATGCCGACGTCGTGGCGTTGCAGGAGATCGGCGACGAGCAACAGCTCGACCGCCTCGTGAAGGAGCTCTCCGATCTCGGGTACGGCGCTCCCGTGGTCGGCACGCCCGACAAGCGTGGCATCCGCGTCGCGGTCCTCTCGCGGCTCCCCATCCTCTGGTCGCAGGTGCACACGCACAAGGCGCTGCCGTTCCCGCGGTTCGTGGAGAACGACACGGAGCCCTTCGCCGATCGCATCCCGTTGCGACGCGGCATCGTGCACGTCCGTGTCGAGTCGCGCGATCTCGGCGAGGTCGACGTCATCACGACACACTTCAAGTCGAACCTCCCGGTGCGTCAGCGCACCATCGACGGCCGCGAGATCGAGGACACGACTCCTCGGGCACGTGCCGAGTCGGCGTTGCGAAGCCTCATTCAGCGGGCGACCGAAGCTCTCTACGTGCGAGGCCTGGTCGACGACGTCTTCAAGGCGCTCCCCGATCACGCGGTGTGTGTGCTCGGCGATCTCAACGACGGGGTCGATTCGCTGCCGGTGAAGATCGTGCGCGGCCTCGGCGAACCGTCGAAAGAAGCGCTCGCGAGCTGCGCCGAGCTGGTGCCCCCCGAGCAGCGCTACTCGTGCTTCCACGGCAACGACCGCTCGCTCATCGATCACATCCTGGTCTCGGAACGGCTGTTCCGCGCGACGCGGAGCTTCGAGATCTACAACGAGGCTCTCCGCTATCACGGTCCGCATGTCGAGCCGATCGCGCCCACCGAGGACAGCGATCACGCGCTCTGCGTCGCCGAATTCGTCTGAGCACGAGGCGCCGCCCACCGCGGCAGAAGGTCATTCCCTAGGCTGTCAGCGCGGGGTCTCGCCGCTCCAGCCGCCGTGCGATGCGACCCTCTCGGTGATCCACGTGTAGACGTCGCCGGCGCATCGAGCATCACCGCGACGGAGAGCGCGAGACCGGCCTCCAGGCCGGCGCTCGATCGACCCACCGCGGACACGAACGTCGGAGCGGCGGCGCGGTCCGCGGAGAATGCGTTCGGCGAGAGCTTCGGCATCGTGACGTTGGCGAACGGGGAGGCGAGATAGAGCGCGCCGACGTCCGCGAGATCGTGCTGTCCGTACTCGTCGGCGGTCACGTTGCGAAAGGCGGCGTCCATCGGATCGCCGTCGCGTGCGTCATGCGCCTCGGGTCCACCGGTCGCGAACGGCGCCGTGACCTTCCACGACCTCGACGGCACGTACACGATGCAGTGCGCTGCGGTGAGCACCACCCTCGGCGCGACGAGCACGCCCGTGCAGCTCGGGGCATGTCAGCGACTCTTCCCGTGCACCTTCGATGAGCCCTTCAACGAGCGTTCAGAGCGACGCGCGTTTCGCTCTCACGAATCACCACACGTAGAGCTGTTGGATCGGGTTCGCGGGGTCGTGGGGCTTGAGGCGCGTGTTGCGATCGAGGTCGACGGTCTTCACGTTGGTGAACACGTTGGAGCCGCGATTCACGAAGAACGTCGTCTTGTTCATCTGCGCGTTGCCGTAGGCGCGCGCGTCGGTCTGCTTCGTGAGATGCAGCACGCCGAAGCCCATCGCGCTGTTTCCGTTGTAGGTCTGGCTCGCCAGATCCGACGCCGACACGAGCCGCATGATCACGAGCTCGCGCGGCTTCCCGGGCATCGGCGCATCGAGCACGCGGGGGACGTTCGGGAGGATCGTGTTCATCATGTCGACGAAGCGCGCGGTCGAGTCACTCACCGCCAGCATCGGCAGCCGCTGGGGGAGGTAGTCGGGATGATTGCCGGTCGCCGTCTGCGCGACCGAGTACGCGCGCATCGGGTTCTGCACTTCGAGCGTCGCGAGCATCTTCGCGCCGGCGTCGTCGATCTTGAACTGACCCGGCAGGAGCTCGTCGCCGTTCTGGAGGACCTCGAGCTGGTTGTAGTGCGTATGCCCCAGCAGCATCGTGCGGACCTGCGGGTTCGTCGCGACGCGGGTCATCAGCTCGACGCCGCTCATGAACAGCGGCGTCGCCGAGTTGCACACGCCGTCACCGGTGCGATGGTCCCAGCCGCAGTCGAAGTCGGGATCGGGGCGCATCCATTCCTGGAGCCCGTCGTGCACGCAGTTCTCGGTCTGATCGCGCGGCAACGCCCAGTCCGGCAGCTTGCACACGGTGGGATCGAACACCTTGCCGACGAGATAATTGATCGCGCTCTGGTAGATGCTCTTGTACTCGAGCTGCTCGAAGTAATAGCCCGGGTCCAGGTTCTTGTGGCCGCCGCGCGGATCGTGATGTGCGAGCAGCACGACGTCGTCGCCGGTGACCTTGGAGCGAAGGAGCTCGCGATCGAGCCACGCCATCTGGACGTCGCTCATGCCGCCGCCGTAGTTCACCGTGTACATGCCCCAGCCGGAGCGACGGTGCTGGCGCAGCTCGAAGCTGTTCAGCGAGACATAGAAGCTGTGCCCGAACTTCCACGAGTAGTTGAGCGGCCCGTAGGTCTTCTGCCACTGCTGGAAGCCGTCGTAGAGGATGAAGTTGCGCTCGGCGCGCGGCACTTCCTTCCACGAGTCACCGAAGCCGCTGCCCTTGGCGGTGCGCGAGAACGTGCCCGTGAACAGGTCCTTGTGGATGCCGCCGAGCCGGTCGCTCTGCTCGGTCTGCGTCACGTAGGACTGGAACTTGGAGATGGCGAAGTCCGGCCACGCCTTCGGGCTCGCTTCGTTGATCACCGACTCGAGGTTGTCGATGAGCGCGGTGTCGAGCGCCTTCACGGCGGAGGGCACGTGACCGGTCGACACGTAGCCGTCGTGATTTCCTGCGGTGAGGAAGATCGGGACGGGCAGGTACTTCAGCGTCCCGATGATGGCCTTCGCCTCGTCGTTGTATGTCTGCGCGACGGTGCGCTGGCGGAGGCTCGCGGGTGAGCCGCCGTTGTGGAGGTCGCCGTTGAACGTGATGAACGCCGAGCCGGTGACCGCGGGATCGTTCGTCGTGTTGAGGAACTGAACGAGCTCGTCGAGCTTGTCCTTCGTCTTCGCGCCGTAGAGGCTGCCGACCGAGACCTGCGTGTCGGTGATGTTGATGACCTTGTACTCGTCGGGCTCGGTGTCGAACACGCGGATGGCGTTGTACTGGTACTCGTAGATGCCGGTGGGGTTCCCGCTCGGCTTGTAGAGCTCGTTGTCCTTCCGGATCTCCATGCGCACGTCGTAGAGGCCGGCGGGGACGCGCTGCATCGCGCCATGCTTGAAGACGAAGCGCAGCGTCTTGCGAGCCTTGAGCACGTCCGGCATGTCGGCCGGGATCGGGTTGACGAGGACCTCGTTGGGATAGATGCGGAATACACCCGTTCCGTTACCGCTGCTGATGGGCACGGTGGCTTCGGTGTTGGGCGTCCGCGCCGCGCGCGGGATCAGGAAGAACGCGAAGCCGGTCGCGGGATCGTTGACGATCGGCAGCCGGGAGAGCGCCGACCCGGTCTGGGGCTCGGGCTTCACGCCGAGATGCGCGTACGCTTCGTCCTCGACGCGGAGGACGGCGATGAACTGATCGTCGGGATCGCTCTGCGTGAAGAGGTTCGGGTTGCCGAGCGTCGGATACACGAGGCGATCGATCTGCACGTGACCGTCGAGGGCCCACGGCATGATCTGCTCGTTCTGGGACGCGTCCGCGTAAAAGACGTTGGGCAGGAACGTCTCGCCCTTGTTGCTCACGACCTCCCACGGCTTCTCGATCAGCTGATCGGCGATCGAGGGATCGTTCATGCCCGGGGGCGTCATCGCCGGGTCGGCGGGGACCGCGGGCGGACCGCCGGGCGTCTTCTGAGCGTCGGGCCCGCCGTCACCGGAGCCGCACGCGATCGCGAGCGTGGCCACGGACACGAGCCCCAGGAGGCGGACGTAGAGCGAAGGTGCCAACATCGAGTGGTCAGGTGTAGGCACGCAACGGACCAACACGTGTCCGCCGATGCCCACGCACGTCACGCCTGGATTTGCGCGCATTCGGCGCATTTCAAGCCCCGCCGCTCGCCGTTGCGCAGGCGCTCGCGCACTCGCTCCTCACGACGCAGTGCGCGATGGATAGCGAGTGATCCACGCTTACCGATCCTGGGTCGCACGCTACCCTCTCTCTTCAAATGTCGGAGTCCGAGTCCACACCCGTCGCGCCGCCGTCGCTCATTCCGCCGGCGGACCGCGGCCAGGAGCCCGTCGTCCGGGCGAAGCTGTCACGCGTTCCGGCGCCGCCGTCGACGTCGCGATCCCTCCCGCCCATGCCGGCCATCGAGCCCATTCTCGAGAAGGCGGCCGATGCGCGATCGCTGCGTGATTGGGACGGCGCGCTCGAGGCCTACAAGAAGGCGCTCTTCTTGGTCGATGTCACCGACACCGCGTCGCAGGCTTCGCTCTACGCGTACGTCGGCGAGGTGAAGCTCGCGCAGGACAAGAAGCGCGAGGCCGAGACCAACTTCGAGAAGGCGCTCGCGGTGAGCCCGAAGCACCTGCGCTCGCTGGACAGCCTCGTCATGCTCGCGACCGATGCGAAGGAGTGGTCGCGCGTCGCGCTCTTCCGGAAGAAGCGCGTCGAGGCGCTCGACGACGACGACGAGAAGGCGGCGGAGACCTGTCGCGCCGCCGACGTGCTCGAGCAGGAATGCGGTGAGCCGCAGAAGGCAGCCGAGCTGCTGGAAGCGTCCGATGCCGCGCGCACCGGTGACACCGGCGTGCTCACGCGGCTCGAGCGGCTGTTCGCGGCGCTGCGCCAGTGGCCGAAGCTCATCACGGTGCTCGATCAGCTGTGCAGCGCATCGAGCGATCCCGTGAATCGCGGTGCGTATCGCTTCGCGCAGGCAGACGTGGTGCTGGGTCGCCTCCGAGAGGAGCCGCGCGGGCTCGCGTTCCTCGAGCTCGCGCTGGACGAGGATCCGCAGAACGATCGCTCACTGTCGGCGCTCATCGCGGTGCGGACGCGTCGCGAAGAGTGGGCGGAGCTCGCCGCGGTGTACGAGCGACTCATCGATCGCTTCGCCGGTCTCGGCGATCGCGAGCGCGCGTGGGAGGTGTGTCGGAAGCTCGGCGTGCTCCGTCGCGACCGTCTGCTCGACGGACCCGGCGCGATCGAGGCGCTGCGCGGCGCGGTGGAGGTACGGCCCGACGACGCCGAGTCACGAGCGGCGCTCGCCGAGCTCTACGCGGCCAAGGGCGATCGCACCGTGGCCGTCACCGAGCTCGAGAAGGTGGCGACGTTCGCTCCGATGCGCGCGCAGACCTATCGACGGCTCCACGAGCTGCATACGCGAGCGCAGCGTCCCGATCGCGCATGGCTCGTGGCGACGTGTCTGGAGGAGCTCGGCGCGGCGGACGTCTCGCACGAGCTGGTCATCGAGCAGTTCCGGCCCGACGGACCGATTCGGCCGACGACTGCGCTCGAAGAGGGCTGGTGGGACGAGTGCCTGCGCGCAGGGGGCGCCGACCCGATCGTGTGCGAGATCCTTCTCGCCGTGTCGGACGCAGCGATCGCGCTGCGGCTCGAGGAGCTCGCCGCGAAGAAGAAGCTGCCGGTCCTCGATCCGGCGACGAAGCAGGACAAGGCGAGCACGGCGTCGGTGGTGCGGACGTTCGTTTGGGCGGCACGTGCGCTCGGCATCGGTGCACCCGATCTCTATCTCCTCGACGAGGTGCCCAACGGCATCGCAGCCGTGCCGGCCGTCGCGCCGGGGACGGCGCTCGGGCCGCAAGTGCGAAGCGGAATGACCGTGCAGCAGCTCGCGTTCCTCGCGGGACGTCATCTCACGTACTACCGGCCCGAGCACTACGCGCTCGTGTTCTTCCCGACGCTCGCCGATCTGTCTTCGCTGGTGCTCGCGGCGGTCCGTCTGGTGATCCCCGGTATCTCGGTGCCGCCGCCCGGCGACGGCGACAGCCGCATCGCGACGGAGCTCGGCGACCGCCTCGAGGCCGAGAAGAAGACCGCGCTCGAAGATGCGGTGGCGCGTCTCGATGCGCGCGGCGGCAAGCTCGATCTCCTCACGTGGATCCGTCACGTGGAGCTCACCGCGGCGCGCGCGGGGCTCATGCTCGCCGGCGATCTGCGCGTGCCGATGCGCATGATGAAGGACGAGACGCGGGCCATCGGCGAGCTCTCCGCCGACACGAAGCGCGGCGATCTCATCGCATTCTGCGCGTCCGATGCGTACGGCAAACTCCGCGAGCGCATGGGCGTCGCGATCCACAGCTCGACGTTCGCGTCGGGCTCGGGCCCGGCGGCGGCGCCGTCAGGCTCGGTGCCTCCGTCGTCGGGCTCGCCGGGGACGTCTTCATGAGACTCCGTCTGTTTCTCTTCGTGCCGATCACGGCGGCCGTCGGCCTCGCGGCGGCATGCTCCTCGTTCACGAGCGATCCCGTCGTCGCCGACGCCGGAACGGAGGCTGCGACGTCCGCCGATGGCGCCGCGTCCGAAGCCGCGCCCGAGGGTGCGTCCGGCGTCGACGCGGCGCTCCCGCCGACGCCGGGTGTCATCGAGTGCTTCAATGCACAATGCAAGGACGGCAACGACTGTTGTTATGACGCCGATGCCGGAACGACGGCTTGCACGACGGGGCCCGGGGCTTCGATGCGCTGCGGCTTCGGGATCGTGACGCTGCATTGCGATGAAAGGAGCGACTGCGCCCCGAACGAAACCTGCTGCGTCGGCTTCTTCGGCAACGCCGACTGTGTGCCGGACGGGACATGCAACGGCAAGAGCGAGCGCCTCTGTCACGCGAACAGCGAATGCGAGGTCGGCTCCTCGTGCGTCCAGGTGCCGTGCCGCGGGACCACGATCGGCGCGTGCGGTCCGGTGGGGGACACCATCAAGGCCTTCTGCAAGCCGTGACCCTTCGGGACGAAAGACGCGGAAATATCGCTCTCGAGCGAGCGCGGCTAAGGTGCCGATAGTCGATGACTACGGCCGTTTTTCGCATCTCTTCGTTCGCGATCGCGCTCATGGCCGTGGTCGGTTGCTCGAGTAACGGCGAGACCACGCCCGATGCGCCGGACGCGGCGCCCGCCACCGACAGCGCGCTGCCTCCTACTCCGACGGCGACGGCAATGCCGACGGCGGTGATGGATGCCGGCCCGCCCGAGGCTGCGCCGCCGCCGCTCGACGTGCCCGCGTCGCTCGTCACTGCGCTCGGCGGCAAGACCTACGTCGAAGACAGCTGCCAGCCCGCCACGTATCCCGGCTGGCCGTACCCCGCGCAGAAGTGCACGTACCAGAACAACCTCGTCGTCACGATCGCGAATCCGGAGCCGGACCGCGTTGCACACTGGATCGTGGAGGCGTCGTCGCTCATCGACGCGCTCGATGCGCTCCACACACGCGATCGCGCAGGCTGGGAGGCGGGCCTGAAGGTCATCGCCACGCACACCATCGGTCAGTCGTCGCGCATCTTCCCGCTCGCGGGACAGGTCTTCGAGAACGGCACCGCCTACAAGTTCGAGCGCGGCGTCACGTCGACGTGCTCGACGGGCTGCTACTGCCGGATCAACTCGACGAGCCGTCCGCAGTGGTGCAAGTACGCAGCGCTCGTCCTCAAGAGCGAGCCCACCGAGGCGGGGTGCTTGTCGAAGTACGGTCAGTCGACGAGCACGCTGACCGATCCCTGGCTGGCGCACTGCATGGACAACCACGTCGCTTCGTGGACTGCGGATCGAAACGAGCACTATCGCGCGCAAGCGTGGGCCGCGAATGCGATCGTCGCGACAAAGGTCACGGACCCCAGCACCGCCACCAGCGCCGCAGTGATCGCAGCGCTGAAGCTCGCGTACCCGTAATCACCGAGCGCGCCGCTCCTTTTCGTAGGCACTCCGGTTGCACGCGGGCGGCGTCGCTCGTCAGCGACAGGCCAGGAGGCCCATCCATGCTGCATCCCCGTCTGTTCTTGCTCGCCGTCTGCGTCTCGTTCTGCCCCGCGTGTGGCGGGTGCGGTCACGACAAGGTGGTCATCAAAGAAGACCGCAAGCCGGCGCCGACCGTCGTCGTGCAGCAGCCGGTCCCGGTCCCCGTGCCTGCCACCACGCAGACGTCGACGACGACGACGACCACGACCAAGTGAGCGCCGCGTAACGACGCCGCGGCGCGGCCTACGCGCGCACTTCCACGGGCAGCGTCATGAGCTCATGGAGGATCGAGTCGGCCTTCTTGTTGTCCGTCACGCCTGCGGCAAGAGCGCGGAAGATGGGCGCGCGCACGCCGTGCTCGTCGGCCCACTTCGCGACGCGCGGGATCAGCTCGAGCGCCTCGACGCGGAGCGGCGCCGACTTGATCGCTTCGTCACGAGCTTTGCCCTTGCCGAGCGCGGTGCCGACGATGACCTCAGGCCGCTCCGACTGCGTGATCGACGCGAGGAGATCGCCGTAGCCCGCGAGGCCGAGGAGCGTCTTCTCTTCGCCGCCCGCCGCCGCCGCGATGCGCGAGGCCTCGCCGATCGATCGCGAGATGAGCGCCGCGATGAGGCCGGGGCTCATCTGCATGGCTTGCGCATAACCGACGGCGATGGTGAGGCACCCGACGAGGGCGCTCGCCCATTCGAGGCCACGCAAGTCAGTTGTAGGATACACGCGAAGGGTGGGTGACCCGAACGTCGCCGTCACGCACTCGGAGACCTCGGGGTAGCGCGAGCCGACGACGAGGACCGACGGCCGACCGGCGAGGAGATCCGACGCCAGCGCGGGACCACCGAGGGCCCCCGTTCGGCGGGCCGGCGTCTCCTCGCGGATCACGTCGGCGACGGTCTGGAGGTCGTCGCCCTCGAGGCCGCGGACCCCGTGCACGACGTAATGGCTGCCATCGAGGTGATTGCCGAGGTCGCGAGCGACGGCGCGGCAGGCGCTGGATGGCACCGCAAGCACGAGCAGGCGAGCATGCGCGGCCGACTCTTTCGGGGAGCGCACCACGCGGACGCCCTTCGGAAGCGAGCCATCGAGGTCGCGGCGGGTCTGGAGGACCACGTCGGATTCGGCGCGCGCGGCGGCGGCGGCGAGCGCCAGGCCCCAAGCTCCGCCGCCGATGATGGCGACGTTCCGTTGCTTCGAGGATTGGGACATTCCTTCGAAATATCATGCCCGCGCTGGCCCCATCGCGGTTTCTAAGCCATGTTCCCGCGGCCGCGCACCAGCGCCGCGCTCCTCCTCCATGACCCAGTCCTTCGTCCAGCTCGGCAAGAAGCCCGATCGATCCCGCGGAAGCGCGTCTGCCGACCCTCGCGCACGCTTTCTTCCCACGACGCGCGAGGAGATGGCGCTCAAGGGCTGGGACGAGCTCGACATCCTCATCGTCACCGGCGATGCGTACGTCGATCACCCCGCGTTCGG
>JAXDMI010000336.1:0-8656 GCA_034666145.1 Myxococcales bacterium
TCGATTTTGCGCGACGTTCGACGACGGCCCCCGTCCTTTGCCTAGACGGGTGCACCGGCGACCTGGTTCCAGGTCTTCTCGGTGAGTGCCTAAATGTCGGAGGCCATCGATGACTCGACGGAGCGGAACTTTCCTGAGCCTCGCCATGCTGACGGCGGTGGTCGCCGCGTGCACCGGGGTGCTGGATGACAGCGGCGTCGATCGCAAGAACGTCCCCGGAGCGGGCTCCGACGGCACGACCAACACCAATACCTCGTGCACGGGTGGCGCGCTCCAAGCGGGCGACGCACCGGTGCGGCGCCTGACGCGTGCTCAATACAACGCGACGGTCCGTGATCTCCTCGGCGACGACACCTCGCCCGCCAACAGCTTCGTGGCCGACGGCTCGTCGGGTGCATTCCAGAGCAACAAGGGCGTGCCGGTCACGACCCTGATCGCCAGCCAGTACATGGCTGCGGCGCAGAAGCTCGCCACCACTGCCACGGCGAAGATCCAATCGCTCGCGCCGTGTGCGGGCACTGCTCCCGAAGACAAGTGCGCGAAGGACACCATCATCGCGTTCGGAAAGAAGGCCTATCGCCGTCCGCTCACCGATGCCGAGGTCGGGCGCTTGACCGGCATCTTCACCACGCAGCGCGCGGGCGCGGGCGCGAGCTTCCAGAGCGCGATGGCGATCGTTCTCCAGGTCATTCTGCAAGCACCGTCGTTCATCAATCACATCGAATACGGGGACATCGCGCGCGCCAAAGACGGAGTGGCTCCGCTCACCGGTTACGAAGTCGCCTCGCGGCTTTCGTATGCCCTCTGGGGGACGATGCCGGATCAGGCACTGTTCGATGCTGCGGCGCAGAACAAGCTCGACACAGTCGCCGACGTCGAGGCGCAGGTGCGTCGCATGCTGGACGACCCGCGGGCACGCGACGGCATCCAGAGCTTCTACAGTGAGTGGTTTGCGCTCGACAAAGTCGACGTGTTGACGAAGTCGGCGGCGCAGTTCCCCGAGTTCAATCCGGCGCTTCGAACGGCGATGCGCGCCGAAACCGAGAAGTTCGTGAGCTCGGTGCTCTGGGACGGGGATGCTCATCTCGAGACGCTCCTCGGCGCTTCGTTCACGTTCGTGAACGGTCCGCTCGCAGCGCTCTACGGAATCCCCGGGGTCACGGGCGATGCCTTCGTGCGCGTCGAGCTCGACCCCAAGCAGCGTCGCGGAGTCTTCGGGCAGGCGGCGTTCCTGGCCTCGAATTCGCACGAAGCGCAGACCTCTCCGGTTCACCGTGGCAAGTTCATTCGCGAGCGCATCCTCTGCCAGCCGATGCCGCCGCCGCCTGCGACGGCGAGCACCAATCCACCCGCCGCCGATGCCACGCTGACCACGCGACAGCGCTTCGCACAGCACTCCGCCGACCCGGCGTGCGCCGGTTGCCACAGGCTGATGGATCCGATCGGCCTCGCATTCGAGGAGCTCGACGGCGACGGCAAATACCGAACGACCGAAAACAATCTCCCCATCGACGCGAGCGGTGAGCTGATCGGCACCGACGTCGACGGCAAGTTCACCGGTCTGAGCGAGCTGGTCGACAAGCTCTCCAAGAGTGATCAGGTGCGGCAGTGCGTTGCGAAGCAGTGGTTCCGCTATGCGCTCGAACGCGGCGAGACGGCGGAAGACAAATGCCCGCTCGATCTCGTGAACACCGACTTCTCGAAGTCGGGATACAGCCTGAAAGAGCTCATCGTGCTCGTCGCAAAGTCCGATTCGTTCCGCTTCCGAAAGCTCGATACGAGCGCAGGAGCCTGCCAATGAAGCTCAATCGGCGCCGTTTTCTCCAAGGCGTCTCCGCCGCCGCGGGCGCGCTCGCGCTTCCGTTTCTGACGCGTTCGAGCATGGCGGACACAGGCACCTTTCCGAAGCGCCTGATCATCTTCGCCACCCCCAACGGGACATTCTTCAACGAGCTCTGGCCCACCGTGGGCCAAGGACAGCTCGGCAGCCCCGCCATCGGCGGGGGCGGCGCCAGCTTCCCCTTCAAGCGGATCCTCGCCCCGCTCACGCCCATCAAGCCGAAGATCACGCTGCTCCGCGGGCTCGACGTGAAATCGGCAGCGCTCCAGCCGGTTCCTCCGAACCACGATCCGGACAACGCCAACATGCTGACGGGTTGGCAAGGAAGTCCCAGCGCGCCGGGCGGAATTTCGCTCGATCAGCACGTCGCCAACACGATCGGCAAGGCCACCAAGTTCGATTCGCTGCAGTTCGGCGTTCAGACCGGCGCCGATCACATCTCGGCACGCGGCGCCGGCCAAGCGGTGGTCGGCGAAGACGATCCGAACCAGGCCTTCGCCCGCATCTTCTCCGACTTCACGCAGGATCCGGCTGCGTTGGCGGCGATGCGCGCTCAGAAGCAGAGCATCCTCGACGGGATTACCGCCGAGATCACGGACGTTCGCTGCAAGCTCGGCGCCGTCGAAGCGGCGAAGCTCGATGCCCAGCTCACCGCAGTCCGCCAACTCGAGAAGCAGCTCACCACCACGGTCGGTGCCTGCGCGGTGCCGACGCTCGGTGCCTCAGGCGACGTCCAGGACCCCGCGAGCTTTCCTTTGATCGGGAAGCTCCAGACCGATCTCCTGGTGGCGGCAATCTCCTGCGACCTCACCCGCGTAGCGACCATTCAATGGTCGTCGGCAGCGAGCGGCATCACCCATACGTGGGCCGGCGTGCCTACCGGCGCCGGTCATCACTCGATCGCCCATCGCGAAGTGCCCGGCGCCGACGAGCCCACCTCGGAAGAATATCTCGTCAAGATCGAGACCTGGTACTGCCAGCAGTTCTACTACCTGTGCAGCCAGCTCGAGGCGATCCCCGAGGGCAACGGGACGATGCTCGACAACTGCGTCGTCATGTGGACCCACGAGCAGTCGCTCGGTGAGCTCCACCAGCGCACCGACATGCCGTACGTGATCGCGGGGAGTGCCGGTGGTGCCATCACGCCCGGCCGCGCGATCGACTTCCAGGGCCAACCTCACGCGCGGCTCCTCTCGACCATCGCGACCGCCGTCGGCGTTCCCACGAACAGCTTCGGCGATCCGCAATTCTCGAGCAATCCGCTCACCGAGCTGGCCTGAGGTCCACGACATGGTCTTTCGACGCACCTGGTGGATCGGTCTGACGCTCGCGGCTGTCTGGAGTTGCAGTGCCAATGATCCGAGCGCGAATCATCTGACGGGAGGCCCGCCCGGCGGGCCTCGCCCTGCGCCCGACAGCGGCGGCGACTCCCCGCCCGACGTGAACGTATCGCCAGGGGCCGGCGGCGATGCCTCGTTCGAGATCGACACTGGCGCCGCCGACGACGCCGGAGGGAATCCCGACGGCGGTAACGCAGTGGGATGTACCGGCGCCAAGGTGTGCGACGACTTCGAGTCTTATGCGAAGGGTGGGGCTCCAACCGCGCCTTGGACCGCCGACGTGGCCTCGGCGGCGATGGCCATCGACGACACGAGAGCCTTCAGCGGCACCAAGTCGGTCCACATCACGACCCAAGGCGGCGGCGCGAAGGCGCTCATCGTCCAGACGGCGCCGCTCTTGCCGTTCGCGGGAAACAACGTCTACGGCCGCTTCATGATGTTCTCCAACGTGATGCCGACGACTCATTATCACCTCGTCATCGCGAACGGCCCGGGCGACAACGGCCAGATGACCATGGGGGGTATCGAGAGCTCGAAAGCGCTCTTCAACTATGGTCCGGGCGACAACACCGCCGTGAGCAATACGCAGTACCCGTCCGGCAAATGGACCTGTATCCAGTGGCAATTCGACGGCCCGAATACGACGGCGCGCATGTCGATTGACGGTCTGTCGCTCGACAACCAAATCACGAACTGGCAATCGTTCAGCATCGCAAAGCTGAGCATCGGTCTGCTCAATTGCTGCGACGACGCTCCGATGGTCGACATGTGGATCGACGCGGTGGCCATCGACGACAAGCCGGTCGCCTGCCCATGAGAATCCGCGGGCGTCTTGCTCAGAGCCCCACGACCTGCACGGCGACGTTGCTGTCGTCGTTGCTGCCGTTGCCGAGCTCGCCGTTCGTGTTCGAGCCCCAGCACTGGACGTGCGCCGCCGACGTCAGAACGCAGGTGTGCTCTCCGCCTGCGGAGAGAGAGACGACGCTGGAGCCGATGAGGCCGACGGGGACCGCGAACGGCACGAGGCTGTCGTCGAACGAATTGTTGCCGAGCTCGCCGCGCACGTTGTGTCCCCAGCAGTGAACGCCGTCGGCTTCGAGCGCGCACGTGTGGAGCTGTCCGGCGGCAATGGCTGTGGCTCCCGCGCTCAGGCCGGAGACCGGAACGGCCGTCGTTCGTGTCGTCGTCGTCCCGTCACCGACCTGGCCGGAGTCGTTCGCGCCCCAGCACGACACCGCGCCGGCGCTCGTGAGCGCGCACGTGTGGTGCGCGCCGGCGGTGACGGCGACGACGTTCGATAGACCAGGCACCGTGACGGGAGTCGACCGGTCGTCGATTGAACCGTCACCGAGCTGGCTGAAGTGGTTCCAGCCCCAGCAACGAACGGCACCGCCCACCACCGCGCAGACGTGAGATGCGCCGGCCGCGATGGCCGTCACGCCCGCGCCGAGGCCCGTGACGCGCACGGGCGTCGGGTCGCCCGCCGTGGATTGCATGCCGTTGCCGAGCTGACCGGAGGCGTTGCCGCCCCAGCACCGGACGCTCCCGTCCTTCATGAGCGCGCACGTGCTCTCGTCCGCGAGCGCGACGGCGACGGCTGGCGCATCGAGCGGCACGCGACGCGGAGCGAGGATCTGCGCGGCGAGCGGCTGACCGACCTGGCCGCTGTCGTTCTTTCCCCAGCACTGGACGCTGCCGTCTTCGATGACGGCGCACGAGTGCTGCGCGCCGGACGCGATGTGCACGACGCCGGTCCCCAGACCGGAGACGGCGACCGCTGCCGATCGGTCGACCGTGGAGCCGTTGCCGAGCTCGCCGTCGGCAGCGAGGCCCCAGCACCTCGCGCTTCCGGCAAGGACGGCGCAGGTGTGGCTCGTACCGGCGGCCACCATTCCGCGGAAGGGTGACGGAGATGCATCGCCGTCGGCGTTTGCGTCTGCACCTGCACCCGCGCCGTCGAGCGGCGGGCCGGCGTCGTCGCCTCCCGGCGCGAGCGTCACGTCGAAGGCATCGCCGGTGAGCAGACCGCATCCGCCGAGCGGCAGCGCCGTGACGAGCGCCGCGAGGAGCGGCGGCAGCAGCGTGCGGACGCGATTCATGCGGACGTGGCGCGAGACACTCACGAAGGAGCGCCCTCGAGCTCCTTGAGGTAGCGCTCCAACGTGACGTTGGCCGTGCTCTCGATCAGCCTGAGCACGCTCTCGAGCTCGTCCTTCGACACCTGAAGCCGCTCCGCGAACGTCTTGCGAAGCGCGCGTACGAGATGCTCCCGTGCCGCGGCAATCCAGCGGGCGGCCGTTGCCCCATGGACGCCGTAGACCGCGCCGATCTCGACGACGGTGGCATCGCGCACGTAGGCGTGGCGAAGCAAGCTCCGTTCACGCGGCGTCAAGGAGTCCACCGCCTGGCGGAACGCCTCTTTGAACTCGGCGCCGTACTGCGCTTTGAAACGATCGAGCTCGGCGTCGACACCGCTGCCGAGCTTGTCGAAGAACGCCTCGTCGACAGGTCGTTCGCGCTGCGCCTTGTCGGTGAGGTCGGCGAGCAGTCGGGCGGCGACCACGCGCACCCAGCCGCGGATGTCTCCGCGGCCCGCGAACGTGACGATCTTCGGCGCGCCGGAGTTGCCGATCGTGAAGAGCTTCTGACGGAGCATCTGGCGCGCGTCATCGAGGCTCACGCGCTGCCGATACGAAGGCCAGAGTGCCTCGAGCTCGGCGAAGTAGCTCCGCTCGAACATGCGGATGGCGGTGTTGTCACCGAGCGCGCACGCGCAGGCGATGTAGAGATCGGCCGCGCGGACCTCGGCGAGGGCCTCGTCGAACGAGCCGGCCTCGCCCAGGTGCAGCGCGACGTGCGCGAGGAAGCGCCCGTCGTCGACGACGATGGGGGCCCAGGCGCGCATGCCCTCGGCGATCCAACGACGCAGGTGATCGTCGAGGCCCGCGTGCGTGCTCGCCTCGGCGCGCCTGGAGTCGCTCAGCGCTCCGAGGAATGCGTTGCGGGCGAGCGCCTCGGTCATCGGTCGATCTTACTCTCTGGTTCGCCTGACCGCGGTCAATGGAAGGTCGAGGAGAGCGAGAGCCCAGCCACCGTCGGGCCCGCCATGGGCGCAATGACGGCGGACGGGCGACGATCGCTCAGGAACAAGTAAGAGGCGACGCCAATGCCGATCACGCCGACCGCGAGGCCGATGGTGCTGGCGGTCGCATAGGTCTTGCCGGTGCTCGCCGCGTCGATGTCGCCCGGATCGGTGCAGCGATGATTCGGGCAGTGGTCACGCACCGTGCTGGCGGAGTGCAACGCGAGGATGCCCGTCACCGCTGAGGTCGCGAGGCCGACCCCGCCGATGCCGAGCGCCGTCCAGGCCAGCGTACGGCTCGATCGCGTATCGCCGTCCGGAGCCGGCGTGGGGGAGGGGGACGGGGAGGCGGAGGGCGGAGGAGCCGCGTTTCCCGGCTCGACGGCCACGTCCAGAGTGGCGCCCTCGGCGAGCACGACGGAGTAGGCGCGATCCGATCTCCCCGGCGCGTGGACGACGATGGTGCGCGTTCCCGGGTTGACCGGCAGCGCGACGTCGAGCGCCGCCTGCCCGAGCGGGACACCGTCGAGGTCCGCCGTTACGCTCACCGTTCCCGCATGCAGGCGCACGTGCGGGACACGAGGGAGCAGCCTCGCGATCCGCTCGCGCGCGAACGCGACGCGCTCGTCGTTCGGGGGCAATGCCTCGAGCCCGTGCTGGAATTGCTCGAGCGCGTCGGCGAGGCGGCCTCGATGTTCCTCGCAGTCGGCGAGATTGAGCATGGTGCCCGCCGCCGGCGTCAGCCGAAGGCTCTCCGCGAAGCGCGGACATGCACGATCGTAGTCACCGCGTGCCGCATCTTCGCGCGCCTGACGGAAGAGGGCGCCGGCCGGCGCTGCGTTGTCTGCGTGCGCGAGCGCCGGGGAGAGCGCGAGCGCCGCCGACCCCACGACTGACGCGAGCCACGCGTGCGACGAACGCGCCGCGAGAGAGCGCCTCAATAGTGTCGCCCGAGGGGATCGGCCGAAGGGGCGGGAGACGGCGCGGGCGGAGGCGAGGAAGCGTAGCTGAAGAGTCGACCGCGCGCGGTCGCTGGAGGGACGTGACCTCGCGATCGTGCAGGCGTCGTGACCGCCGCGCCGGAGGGCGCCGGCGCGCGTCCGTCGTCTGCCGGGGTCGCGACGATGACCGCGGACGGAGGCGGCGCGAGCGCGAGCGCGCTCGGAATGGCATTGGAAGTGCCATTCTCGTTGGCATTCGGATTCTCGTTGATATTCAGATTGCGATTGCCATTCTCATTGGCATTCGCGCTGCGCTTCACGGTTATCCCCGCAGCAATTCCGCCCGCGAGCAGCACGCCGAGCGCGAGCGCGAGTGCGGGCGCGAATGACGGAACCCTGGCACGTGCGCGCGGAGACAGCGCAGCGATGACCTCGTCCATCGAAGCGAAACGAGCCGCAGCCTGCTCGGCGAGCCCGCGGCGAAGAACGGCGCGCAACTCCTCCGGGAGGGTCGAGTCCGACGCCGTTGCCTGCTGGAGGGTCACGCAGAAGCTGTACTGATCGCTTCTCGCGTCGGCCTCGACGCCGAGCTTCACCTCCGGCGCCATGTACGCGGGCGTCCCGGCGGTGACGTAGCCGCCGGCAGGCCGATCGCCTCCGCCGGGCGCGGGCGTCGCGCACGTCAGTCCGAAGTCGGCGACGTAGACGCGTTCGTCGCGTGAGACGAGGACGTTGTCGGGCTTGAAGTCGCGATGCACGAGCCCGGCCTTGTGCGCCGCGGCCAGACCGCGCGCCGCCTGCACCATCACGCCGAGGATCGCGTCGAGCGATCGCTTCTCACGCGCGAGCCACGCTCGCAAGGTCCCGCCGTCGACGAAGTCCGCCACCAGGAAGACCTGCCCATCGTGCGAGCCGACGTCGTGCACGACGAGCACGTTGGGATGAGAGACGCGTGCCATCGTACGCGCTTCGAGCATCAGCTTTCGCTGCTCGCCCTGCGAGGTGTCGTCGTTGCCGGCGCGCGTCCGCAGCAGCTTGATGGCTACCTTGCGATCGAGCTTCGGATCGTAGGCGGCATACACGACGCCCATGCCGCCCGCGCCGACGGGAGCGAGCACGACGTAGCGACCGATGGCAGCGGGCGGCGCGTCGGCTTCGGTCGCGGCGCGTGTGCCGGGAGACACGAGGCTCGGTCCCACGGCGGTGGGCTCACCGAGGGTCGGCTCCGCGGGATAGATGCGCGCGAGATCCATCATGAGGTCGGCGCACGCGGCGCACGCATCGAGATGGGACGTGACGCGCTCTGTTTCCGCGCCTCCGAGACGCCGCGCGAGGTGCTCCGACAGCACATTTTCGTCGAGGCAGCGCATTTGCGGTCTTCCTGGAAATCTATCGGCCGGGCGCGGATTGTCCAGCGTAGCGCCTCCGTCGATTTGTCGCGACGAGGCCCAAA
>JAXDMI010000337.1:0-9327 GCA_034666145.1 Myxococcales bacterium
AGACCACGGTGCGCCCTACCTGCACGAGGTTCACGCCGAAACGCAGCGCCTCATCGAGAGGGACGTGCACGACGGCGTGAATGTCGGGATGGCTCTGCACCGCGCAGAGAGCGGACGGCGTGAGCGCTTCCGGGCAGACGACCGCGGTGCCGTCATCGAGCACCGAGAGCGCCATGTCGAGGTGATAGAGACGCGGATCGCGGAGCTCGAGGCACGTGACCTCGCGATCGAGGAATCGTTCGAGGTCGCCGGCAGCGGCGCGTGACGACCGGAAGCCGTGTCCGAGGAACGCGCCGGCCGCGCCCGGCAGGACGACGACGTCACCGCCTTCGAGCGGCGCTTCGGCCGCGGCCCTCACGCGCACTCCGAGCGAGGCGAGCGCGGCGGCGCGAGCGCGCTGCTCCATGCGTCGCTCGGCATGACGCGGCCGTGCGAGGAGCGCCTCGATCGTGCCGTGGTCCCGCTCCACGATCACCGCGTTGTCCTTGCTGAACACGGAGTCGTATGCGCCGTGCACGAAAGGCACGGATAGCGTATGCGCGCCTGCTGACTCGAGCGTACGCACGAAGGTGCCGTGCTGCCTCACCGCGTGTCCGCCACGTACGGAGCCGACACGCATGTGCGGGTTGATGGCCCAAGCGACCTGGAAGGCGCAAGCGTCGCCGGGTCGCTCGCACGATCGGCCGCAGCGCGGCCGGCTGACGACGAAACGGGAAGAAGCGGCTTTGGAACGCATGGCTCCTGCCTTTGCAACCGTCGAGCCGCGTCATGGCTCAGGTCGGTCAAGTCACTGGCGACTCTTCGAATCCTTCGTGAGTCGATCGAGCTGCTGGCGGAGATGCGTCGCTTCGGCTGCGGTGTTCGCGAGCGCGATGGCGCGATCGAGCGCAAGGCGCGCTTCTTCGGCGCGTCCGAGCTGCATGAGAAATGCCCCGCGCAGCCCGTGAAAATGGAAGTAGCGCGAGAGCCGATCGCGGAGCGGCTCGATCATCGCGAGCCCGGCCTCGGGGCCGCGGACCTTCCCCACGGCGACCGCGCGATTGAGCGTGACGACGGGGGAGGGCTGGAGTTTCTCGAGCGTGGCGTAGAGCAGATCGATCTGCGCCCAGTCCGTGTCCTCGGGGCGAGCGGCGCGCGCGTGCAGCGCGGCGATCGCTGCCTGCACCTGGTACGTGTCGCGCTGGTTGTGGCGCATCGACTTGTCGAGCAGCGCGAGCCCTTCGTTGATCATCGCGCGGTTCCAGAGCGTGCGGTCCTGGTCATCGAGGAGCACGATGAAGCCGTCGGCGTCGACGCGCGCCGCGGTGCGCGAGTGTTGCAAGAGCTCCAGCGCGAGCAGGCCCATGATCGAAGGCTGGTCCTGGAAGAGCCGGAGCAGCAGCCGCGTCAGACGAATGGCCTCGTCGCAGAGCGGCGCGCGCGCGTCGATCGCCGACGGGCTCGCGGAATAGCCCTCGTTGAAGACCAGGTAGATCATCGCGGAGACCGCCTCGAGCCGCGCGGCGCGCTCCTCGGGGCCCGGCGCTTCGAACGGTAGGTCGGCGCCGGAGACGTGCTTCTTTGCGCGCGTGATGCGCTGCTCCATCGCGTCCTCGGACACGAGGAACGCACGTGCGATCTGCGCCACGGAGAGGCCCGACACGACGCGGAGCGCGAGCGCGATCTGCTGTGCCGCCGGCAGGTCGGGCGGGCAACACATGAAGAGCAAGCGCAGGATGTCGTCGCGGTAGTGGCCTTCGTCGAGCTGCTCGGCGAGCTTCGCCTCGGCATCATCGAGGTCGGAGAGCACTTCGTCGGGCGGAAGTGGACGCTCCTTGCCTCGCCGCCGCGCGACGTCGATGCCCGAGTTGCGCGCGACGAAGACGAGCCATGCCGCGGGATCGCGCGGCGGACCGTTGCTCGGCCACTTCTTGAGCGCGCGCAGCGAAGCTTCCTGGAATGCCTCCTCCGCAGCGTCGAGATCGCGGAAGTAGCGCAGCAGAGCGCCGATCGCCTGGGGTCGGGCGGACGTGAGGGCCGCGTTGATCCAGGCGACGTCGGTCACGCGCCCGCCGTTCCGGCCTTGAAATACGAGAGGGGCCGGACCTCGAAGCAGCCGTTGCTGCTGCTCGCGTTGCCGAGCTCCTTGGCTGTCTGGAGCGCGGCATCGAGTGACTCACACTCCACGACGAAGAAACCGAGGAGCTGCTCCTTGGTCTCGGCGAACGGTCCGTCGACCACCAGCGTCTCGCGGCCCTTGCGGAGCGTGGTCGCGGACGTGGTCGGAAGTAGGCGCGCGACCGGTCCGAGCCGGCCTTCCTTGACGAGCTTCTGCTGGACGGCGTCGAGCTTCACCATGGCGGCCGCGTCCTCCTCCTTGGACCATGCGCCCACGACGTCTTCGGAGTCGTAACAAAGGATGGCGTAGAGCATGGAGCTTGACCTAGTCGAGGGGCAGTCTGGCGACAAACCCGGCGCTTCCCTGGAAGACGAACGGCCGAGGACGATCCCGACAGGCGTGTCGCTGATTTTTCGGGATACTCGGCGCATACTCTCCGGGGGCTCATGATCCAGGTCTCGAACGCGAATCGCGTCGTTTTTCCCGAGGTGAACCGCACCAAGGGCGAGGTCGTCGCGTACTACGAGCGGGTCGCTACGCATGCGCTCGTACACCTCACGGACCGGCCGCTCTCGCTGCGGCGCTTCCCGAAGGGCCTCGCCGCGGCCGGGTTCTTCCAGAAGAACGTCCCCGCGCACTATCCCGACTCCATCCAGCGCGTCGCCGTGCCGCGCCGCAGCAAGAAGGACGAGAAGGACGTCACGCTCTACCCGCTGGTGAGCTCCGCCGAGCACCTCGCGTACCTCGCGAACCAAGGCGTCATCGAGCTGCACGTCCCGACCGCGCGGGTGTCCGATCTCCACCGGCCGGATCGCATCGTCGTCGATCTCGATCCGCCGCCCGGCGCGCTCGCGCTCGTCCGTCGCGCCGCGCATCTCACGCGTGCGGTGCTCGCCGAATTCGGGCTCGAGACGGTACCGATCGCGACGGGGTCGAAGGGCTATCACGTCGTCGCAGCGGTGCACCCCACGGTGATGTCCCACGTGCTGGCCGTCATCATGCAAAAGGTCGGGGCGCTCCTCGCCGCGCGACATCCCGACGAGCTCACGATGGTCTTCCGCGTCGCGCTCCGTGGTCAGCGCGTGTTCGTGGATTGGCTGCGCAACCTGGAGAGCGCCACGGTGGTCGCGCCGTACTCGCTGCGCGCGAGGCCGCGCGCGACGGTGGCGACGCCGCTCACCTGGGACGAGCTCGACGTGGAGTCACCGGATGCCTTCACCATCGGCGACCTCGATCGGCTCCTCGATCGACCCGACTCCCTCGCGAAGCTCGCGGAGGCGCCGTCCGATACGGAGGCGTTCGTGGCCGCCGTCGATGCCGCGTTCGAGGCGTCGGGACTGGTCCTCGAGACGTTCGATCGCTTTCGCTCGTAGTCGCCATAGCTGTGAACGGCTATTCATGATCAGCGCATTTTCTCGATAAATCGTGGGTTCCGGCGCGGCACGCGAGTTGCGTGAGGCCGCGACATGCTTCGACGCGCTTGCTTGACGGTGCTCGCCTTGGTGCTCCTGCCCGCGACGGTCCAGGCCTTCGATCATCACCATCACCACGACTCCGACTCCGACGGCGGTGGAGGCTGCGGCTCCTCCTCGGAGCACACGAGCGCGACGCCTGCGCCCACTGCGACCGCGCAGCGCCCGACGCCCGTTCTCTCGGCGGATCACAAGCGCGTCTTCATCACGGCGGCGGCCTTCGCCGGTGCGGTCGGCGGCCTGAACGCTGCGGACATGTACTGCCAGAGCGCGGCCACCGACGCCGGTCTGCCGGGGACGTACCGCGCGTGGCTCTCGAGCACGTCGACCAACGCGCTCGATCGCATCGACGACGTCGGACCCTGGTACTCGATGCGCGACACCGTCGTGTTCTCGTCGAAGTCGGCGCTACGTGAAGCTCCGACCGCGCAGATCGTCGACGAGACCGGCGCCGCTCCGCTCGCGGACAATGCGCCGTGGACGGGCACGGACGCGCAGGGCCTCGGGACCGGTCAGGACTGCGAAGGCTGGACGAATGGAACCGCCGAGATCGTCGCCACCACCGGCAGCGGCTTCGCCGCCGATTCGGAATGGAGCGGAGGCAGCGCCACGTTGCATTGCGACAACAAGGCGCCGCTGATCTGCTTCCAGCAGTAGTGCGCTCTCGTTCCGAGCTCGGCGCGCAGCGCGCGCTCGCGAGCGACGTCCGCTACTTCACGCCGCCCTTCTTGCGCGCGTCGGGGGTGAGGTCCTTGTTGGACCAGTAGAAGTCGACCTTCTTCTCGCTCGCGTCGGAGAAGCCCACCGTCTGGAGCTCCGCTTCGATCGCTGCGGTGCCGTCCGGGACGTGCTCCTTCTTCACGCACGAGAACTGAATGGTCGCCTTCTCGGCGGGCTTCATCACGCCGCTGAAGATGTTGCCGGAGCACGTGCGGTACGGCACGGCCTTGGGCGGCGTCGCTGCCGTGTCTTGCACGTCGAGCTGCTTGCCGGCCTTGTCGTAGAAGTAGACCGCGATCTTTCCGTAGAGGATCGTGCTCGGCGACTTGTTCGTGATGCGGAAGAAGGGACCCTTGTCGTCCGTCTTGCCGTTCCACTGCGCTTCCATCATCCGCGCGTTGCCTTTGGCTTCGCACGGCTTGGCGAACGAGCCCTCGCCGGTCGACCCCTTCGGACAATCGTGCGGCGGCTCTACGGCCGCTGCGCTCGCCGAGGGCGGAGGCGTCGCGCTGGCCGTGGCCGCGGGGGTCGCCGAAGGTGCTGGGTCGGCGCTCTTCGCCGACGCCGCGCCGGAGCTGCCCGGCGAGTCCTTCGAACAACCGATCACTCCAGAGGAGAGAGCGGCAAGCGTCAGTGATGCGCCAAAAGCAAATCGGGCGAGTCTGGTCGCGCTCGAAATCATGGGCGGCACCCTAGATGACCGAGCGCGATTTTTCGATCGAAAACTCAGCGATGGTCGTCGTGGCGCTCCTCACGCTTGTCTTCGTGCTTGTCCTCACGCTTCTCTTCGCGCCGCTCTTCGTGCTTGTCCTCGCGGCGGTCGTCGCGGCGCTCCTCGCGACGGACTTCGCGGGGCGGCTCCCGGCGGTGGACGACGCACCCCGTCGACCCGAGCGACGAGAGCGCAAGGAACGCAATAGATGCAAAGTGCATGGAACGGAGCATGGGCAATCTCATGGCTCTCGATCGAAGCAAATGCAGTGCCGTCGTGATCGCAGGCGCTTACGGCCCTGCGACATACATTCGCCGTGGCATGGCTGCCGAGCTCTCGGTCCCGCTGGGCTCACGATCCTCAGTCGTCGATCGCCTGGTACGCGGACGTCCAGAAGTCGAGCTGGACGCCGGAGAACAGCGGAAAGCCGGCGCGCTGGGTCATCATGATCGACACCATCTGCTCGGCGGGATCCGACGACCACGTCGTCCCGTAACCGCCGTCCCAGCCGTAGCGACCGGGGATTGCCGACACGGCGTCGCGACGGGTCACGATCGAGACGCCGAAGCCCCAGCCGATGCCGTCGAAGTAGCCGGGGACGAGCCCCGACGCTGCTTTCTGCGCCGCCGTCAGCTGGTCGGTGGTCATCGCCTCGATCGACGGTCGCGAGAGGATGCGCTCCTTGCCGTTGCCGAGCGCGCCCTTGTTCAGCATCATCTGGCCGAACGCGAGGTAGTCGTCGATCGTCGACACGAGGCCCGCGCCACCGTCTGGGAATGCGGGCGGCCGGCTCCACTGGCTGTTCGCGACGTCGTCGTGGACAGTGAGCGTGTTCGTCTTCGCGTCGGCCCAGTACGAGGTGGCCAGCCGATCGAGCTTCTCGGGCGGCACGCTGAAGGCGGTGTCCTTCATCCCGAGGGGCTCGAAGATGCGCTCGCGCAGGAACGTCTCGAGCGGTTGCCCCGACGCGCGCGCGATCAGCACGCCCAGCAGGGAGGAGCCTGTATTGTACATCCACTTCGCGCCGGGCTGGGCCATCAGCGGCAGGGTGCCGAAGCGGCGCATCCACTCGTCGGGCCCGAGCGGCGACGCCGGCTTCGGCGGTCCGATGCCGCTCAGCTCGAGGTCCCGCACCGCGCGCTGAATCGGCGTCCCGTCGGGCGGCCCCATGATCATGCCGAATCCCATGCGGAACGTCAGCAGGTCGCGCACCGTGATGGCCCGCTCGGCAGGCACCGTGTCGTCGAGGGGTCCGTCGATGCGCTTCAGCACCTTGCGGTCCGCGAGCTCGGGCAAGAGCCGGTCGACGGGCTCGTCGAGCCGGAGCTTGCACTCCTCGACGAGGATCAGCGCGGCGACGGCGGTGATCGGCTTCGTCATCGACGTGATGCGGAAGATCGTGTCGCGCCGCATCGGATCGGCGGTGGCCACGGATTTCGTGCCCATCACGTCGACGTGCACCTCGCCGCGCCGAGCGAGGAGCGTGACGATGCCAGGCACCTCGCCGCGCTCGACGTAGCCCGCCATGATTGCGTGCATGCGCGCCAGTCGCGATCGTGAGAAGCCGCCGTTGCTCGTAGTCGTCATGGGTCCTTCCTGTTCATCGTTTCTTCGCGAGCCGAGCGTCGATCGACGCGCTTCCTCCTCCATGCGCAGCGATGAAGAGGAAGAGGAAGCAATAGATCAGCGCCAGCTCGCCCTTGTTGATCGTGGGAATCCACATCCCGGCGGCGAACGCGAGCTTCCAGTGGAATTGCGTGTAGGCTACAGCCATCGTTCCCGACGCCAGGAACGCCGCGGGCCGGGTGAAGAGCCCAATGGCGACGAGGAGCCCGCAGACCAGCTCGATGATCCCTCCGAACCAGACCTGCGAGCCGGGAACCGGCACGAACGTCGAGAGCCAGCCGAACATCTTCTGCATCCCGTGGAACGAGAACGCCACGCCTGAGACGATGCGGAGCGCCGCATACGCCGGCTCCTCGAGCCGCGCCCCGATCGCTTTCAGCTTCGACATGCGTCCTTGTCAGCCCTTCGCGAGCTCGCGCTCGAGTGAATCGAGGAGCTCGCGCGTTCCTTCTTCGCGCTGGCCGGCGTTGTCGTAGCCGTCGAGATAGACGCCTTGCTCGGTCAGCTTGAGCCGCGTGCCGTTGCCTTTGGCCTCGAGCTCCAGGGTGATGAGCGACACCGAGATGCGCACGTCGTCGAGGTGCATGTCGTACGCCATGACGATGCGCTCGCCGGGGACGATGTCGTAATAGCGGCCGTCCATCGCGTGCATCGGACCGCCCTTGGGGCCGCCCTTGCTCGTCTCGCGGCCACCGACCTTGAAATCCATCGTGCGCTCGTCGGGACCCCACTCCTCGGGACCGGCGAACCAGCGCGCTTTGATGTTCGGGTCGGAGAACGCAGCGAACACACGCGCGGGCGACGCGTCGTAGGTGCGATCGATCACGAACGTGGCAGCGGTCACAGAGCGCTTTTCGGGCTTCTTCATGGCTTCTTTCCTCGGTTGGATGTCGACGGGTCGCCGGCGTCGGTGGGGGCTGTGGGTTCTTCGCGATGCGCGGCGAGGTACTCGCCGAGGCGATCGAGTCGGCGCTCCCAGAGGGCGCGCCGATCGCGGATCCACGTCTCGGCCATGCCGAGCGCGGCCGGCTCGACACGGCAGGTCCGTACGCGGCCGATCTTCTCGGTGCGCACGAGCCCGCTCGTCTCGAGGACGTTCAGGTGTTGCACGACGGCGGAGAGCGTCATGTCCAGCGGCTTGGCGAGATCGCTGACCGACGCCGGGCCGCGACAGAGACGCTCGATCACCGCGCGCCGCGTGGGATCGGCGAGCGCCTGGAACATGAGGTCGAGCGGCGCCGACGGCTGGAACAAGGCGCGCTCCTACTTCGGCATCAGCTTCAGGTAGGGCTCGGCCTCGCGCACCGCGCGTGCCACCGAAGGTCGCTCCATGAGGCGACCGAGGTACGACGCCACGTGCGTGTGGCTGTCGCCGAGCGGGACGAGGCGCGTGGCGTAGAACAGCGAAGGCGCGGCGGCGCAGTCCGCCATCGTGAACGCGTCGCCGATCGCCCACGTTCGCGTGGCCATCTGCTTCTCGAGCATCGCGTAGACCTCGAGGATGCGCGCCTTGGCGTGCTCCACGCCGATGACGTCGTGCTGGCCCTCGGGGCGGAACTTGTCGGTGACGATCTTGGTGACCGAGTCGTTGACGTAGAGGTCGAAGGTGCGATCGCGGAGACGAGTCTCGCGAGCGAGATCGGGATTGCTCGGGATGAGCTGCGACTTCCCCGGGTAGTGCTGCGCGAGGTACTCGATGATGATGGTCGCCTCGGGCACCGTCTGGTCCCGGGCGTGGTCGCGGAGGACCGGGAACTTCCCGAGCGGCCAGAGCTTCACCAGCGCGGCACGCTCGGTCGGGTTCGACAGGTCGATGAGCCGCGGCTCGAAGGCGGTGTCGTTCTCGTAGAGCGCGATGATCGACTTCTGGCAGTAGGACGAGAGCGGGTGAAAATAGAGCTCGAGCGCCATCGGATACTCCTTTGATCAGCCCCACTCAATAGTGAAGCGATCACTTAAGTATCACGAGCGCAGGGCAATGCAAGCCCCGTCGCCTATTCGCAGGCGGTCCAGGCCCGGCCGGCGCCGCCGATGCGCATGAGCGTCTTGCCGTCCTGCTTGCCGATGACGGCCGCGTGGTTCATCAGGTCCTCGTTGTCGGGCTCGTCCACGATCACGAGGCTGTCGGCGCGCTCGGCCTTCACGCGCTGCACGTAGACCATGCCGCTCGGCGCCTGGCGGCGGAGCGTTCCCTTGGCGCTGCTGCCCGTCCACTCGAGGAACACCTCGGTCGTTCCGTCGACGGCGCTCTTCGTGCGGCAGACGAGCTGGCCGGGAAGCGCGGGCGCGGGCGTGCCTTCGTCGTCGACGTGCGCGGCTTCGCGAGCGGCGGGCGCGGGGGCAGCCTCGCTCGAGACGTCAGCGGCGGTGGTCGTCGTGCCGGACGCGACATGCGCGCCCGCGGCGCCCACGGCGCCCACGGTTGGAGAGCACGCGATCGAGGAGAGAGCGACGGAAGCCAGAACACCGAAAAAATAGAGGGTTCGCACGTCGCAGCACGTAGCACGAAGCCATCGACTGTCCAGCGGACCCGGCGCGGTTTTTCAGGACTTCAGGCGGTAACCGGTCTTCAGCATCCACCGGACGATGCCCAGGCAGACCGCCAGGAACAGGCACGTCATCCCCACGCTGACCTCCAGGCTCACGTCGGAGACATCGTAGAAAGCCCAGCGAAACGAGCTGATCAGGTACACGACCGG
>JAXDMI010000338.1:0-5057 GCA_034666145.1 Myxococcales bacterium
GATCCCGACTTGTCGTTCCATGCGGCGACCTTGCCGTTGACGTCGGCGACCGCGTTGTCGCCGTCGAGCCAGAGCACGAGGTTGTGGATGCTCGAGGGTGTCCACGGACCGGCAGCTTCGCTCGCGGCATCGGTCGCGGCATCGATGCCCGCGTCGAGGTCAGGGCCCCGAGGAGGGCCGCCCACGCCCGGCAGCATCGAGGCGTCGCCGCCTCCCGCGGCGCTCGGGCCGGCATCCGACGACGACGCGGAGGTGGCGTCGAAGCCGCTGCATCCGCTGCCGCTCGCAGCCACGCTGGTCACGAGCCCGCACAGACCGATTGCCACCCACGCGCCCCTCATCGACGGCATGTGCGAAGCTTAGCTCATCCCTACTCTGCGACCAGGGAAGCGCTCGCCGCTCAGCGGCGGATCGAGCCGTGCGGCGTGCCCTCGCCGTACCCCGCCGCGGTCTGGACGCCGATGACGACGCGTTCGTGCAGCTCCTCGAGGGTGCGCGCTCCCGCGTACGTGAACGCCGACTGCACGCCCGTGATCATGTCGACCAGGATGCCGCCGACGCTCTCCTGTCCCTCGCGGATGTAGATGCGCGACGTCGAGATGCCCTCGCGGAAGAAGCCCTTCTTGGCGCGCTCGAACGGATCGCGATCGGCGGCGCGATCGCTCACGGCGCGGCCGCTCGCCATGCCGTAGTTCTCTTTGTAGAGGAGGCCGTCCTTGTCCTCCTTCACGTCGCCCGGGCTCTCGTACGTGCCGGCCAGCGCGGTGCCCACCATCACGCGCGATGCACCGGCTGCGAGATAGAGCGCGACGTCACGCGGGTGCTTCACGCCGCCGTCGGCCCAGACGTGCTTGCCGAGCCTCTTCGCCTCGCGTGCGCAGACGAGCACCGAGGTGAACGTGGGACGTCCCGCGCCGGTCTGCATCCGCGTCGTGCACATGGCGCCGGGGCCGACGTTGACCTTGACGACGTCGGCGCCTGCTTCGATGAGCGCGCGCGTTCCCTCCGCGGTGCAGACGTTGCCGGCGACCACCGGGATCTTGTCGCCGACGATGGCCTTCACGCCACGAATCGTCTCGATCATGCGCCGCTGATGCCCGTGCGCGGTATCGAGTACGATTGCGGAGACCCCTATTTCCATGAGCCTTCGTGCGGTCTCCGGCGCTTGCGCGGAGATGCCCACCGCCGCGGCCACCATCAGCTCGCCGCTCGGCGAGAGCGCAGGTCGGAGCAGCTCGAGGCGAACCGCGTCGTCGCGCGTGAGCACACCGACGAGGCGTCCGGCCTCGTCGAGGACCGGCGCCGCCTTCACGCGCGCCTCGTCCATCTGGAGGAACGCATCACGGTTGGTGACGCCGACCTTCAGTGCCACGAGCCGATGCGACATGAGCTGCGACACAGACGTGTACTGGTCGCGATCACGAAGCGCCGCGTGCGTGACGACGCCGAGCGGCCGGCGCTCCTCGTCGACCACGACGACGAGATCGTGCGAACGTTTGCGGATGATCCCCGTGACGTCGCGGAGCGTGGCGCGCGGCGAGACCGCGAGCGGCGTGTCGTAGCGCGGGTCGGCTTCGTGGATGTGCTTCACGATGCGCGCGACGGTGTCGGAGTCCATGTCCTGCGGGAGCACGCCGAGCCCACCGAACCGCGCCATGGTCTCGGCCATGCGCTTGCCGGTGACCGCATTCATGTTCGCGGAGACGATCGGGTGCGAGCTGCCCGCGAAGTCCGGCGGCGAGAGATCGGTGTCGAGCCGCGACCCTCCGTCGAAGTAACCGGGGTTGAGGAAGACGTCGTCGGTAGAGAGCTCGAGCTCTTCGTCGTGGGCGGGATGGAGGAATCGCAAAGCGCCTCACGCTAGCGCAGGCGCGCTGCGGCGTCAGCGCGGCATCGGGCCCGGCCTCAGCTTGCCTTGCGCACCTCCACGACACGGGAGATGACGCTCTCGAGGCCTTCGTCGCCGATCGCGCGTCGTTGCTGGGCCGGCGCCGCCGGGAAGTACGCGGTGAACGTCGAGCCTACGCCGCGCTTCGACGTGACCTCGAGTCGGCCCCCGATTTGTCCGAGGAGACGGACCGCGCTCGAGAGGCCGATGCCGTAGCTGTTCGGGCTCGTCGGCTCGGCCGCGGGACGAGGGCGGAAGATGCGCTCGATCTCGGACGCAGGGATCCCTCGGCCGGTGTCGGACAGCTCGAGAGTGAGCGAGCCGGCTCCGTCCTGCGTCATGGGCCTCGGTCCACCGATGACGAGATCGATCCTGCCGCGATCCGTGTACTTTGCAGCATTCGTGAGGAGGTTGTCGACGACGCGGTCGAACACCAGCGGGTCGACCGTGATCGCGGCCGGTGCACACCGGGCGTGCGTAACGTTGACCTCGATGCCGCGACCATGGACGAGGGCCTTGAGTCGGCGCCGCAACATCGCTGCGAGCGGGCCGACGTCCACCGAGCGCGGCGCGAGCTTGACCAGCGCGGTCTCGGCCGTGGCGAGCTCCATCAGCTTGCCGAGCATCGATTCGATCTGCAGCGACGCCGCGTCCATGTCCTGGAGGATCTCTTCGGTGTCGCCGCCGAGCGCTCTCTCGCGAAGGATCCTGGTGTTGGCACGCACCACGAAGAGCGGATTGCGGAGGTCGTGCGAGAAGCCGCGGATGGACGACACCCGCGTCTGCTGGAGGCCGTCGAGGCCCGCGACGACGCGCTCGAGCGTGTCGTTCCGATCGTTCGCCTCAAGCTCCATCCGACTGCTCCACCCCTGCTGGCGCTGCTGGAGCGCGACGATCTCCGAGCGCGTCTCGGCTTCGGCTTCACCGAGCGTCCGAAGGGCGGCGCCGATGCCGTTCGCGTGCCTGACGTTGCATTTGTCGACGCGACGCAGCTCGCGCACGTGGCCGAGCGCGGCGCCGAGCAGCGGGAGCGCGATGGCGGACGGGCGGAGCGGTGCAAACAACGCGGCGACGATGACGAGAGCGAATCCCACGGCGAGCCCGATGAGGATCGGCGCAAGGCCTCGCTCGTCGAACCAGCGAAGGTGGTACTCGCAGCATGCGTCACCGTTCGCGATGCAGGCGCCCTCGACGAGCTCGGCGCGCGGAAGGCCGCGCAACGTCGGCATCGCCATCCACGCCGCCTTGCGGGACATGCACATCAGGTGAGACTCGGGCCGCGTGCTGGAGTAGCGAAAGCCGAACTTGGTGGGCGTCGAGTAGAGGATGTCGAAGTGGCTCACGTTGGTGATGACCTTGTTCGTCATCGCGATCGCGAGCTGCGCGATGCGTTCCTGCGACACCGCCCACACCATGTACCGGAACGCCCCGTAGCCCTCCTCGAAGCGGTACGTGAGGGCGGTGCGGAACGTGTCCTCGTCGCCCGCGAGCTCCCGGCCCCCCGCGAGGAAGAGCTCGACCTGCGCATGCGAGGCCCAGCGCGTCGATCCGTCGAAGTCCTCGGCGCGGATTCCGGCGCGCGCGGCCACATCCACCAGCGCTTGGCGGCCTCGCTCGTCCTCGATCCACCGCGCAAGCGAGCAGACGATGCGAAGGCTGAAGTCGGAGGCTGCGGGCTCGGCGCTCATACGGGGACGAGAGAACAACGGCCGCTGCCGCGCTTTCGGGTAGGCCTGCCGGCTCGATGGCCGTTGTGGTAATTCCGACAGCATGAACGCCGGAGATTCGAGTACGAGCGCCCCCGACCTCACGAAGGCGTACGAGCCGCGCGAGGTCGAGGAGCGCTGGTACGCGTTCTGGGAGAAGGAAGGCGTCTTCGAGGCCACCGACGATCCGAAGGACAAGCGGCCCGTCTACGTCGTCCCGCTGCCGCCGCCCAACGTGACCGGCTCCTTGCACATGGGCCACGCGCTGATGGTCACGCTCGAAGACGCGCTCGTGCGCTGGGAGCGGATGCGCGGAAAGAACACGCTCTGGCAGCCCGGCATCGACCATGCCGGCATCGCCACGCAGACCGTCGTCGAGCGACAGCTCGCGCGCGAGGGCAAGACGCGGCACGACCTCGGACGCGAGGCCTTCATCGAGCGCGTGTGGAAGTGGAAGGCCGAGAGCGGCGGCACCATCGCCAACCAGATGCGGAAGCTCGGCGCTTCACCCGATTGGCGCCGCACCAAGTTCACGATGGATCCCGACCTGTCGATCGGAGTCACCGAAGCCTTCGTGCAGCTCTACGAGCAGGGCCTGATCTATCGCGCGACGCGGCTCATCAACTGGTGCCCGGAGTGCATGACCGCGCTCTCGGACCTCGAGGTCGACAACGAGGAGGGCGCGAACGGCGAGCTCTTCGAGTTCGCGTACGAGGTGGAGGGCTCGGACGAGCAGATCGTCGTCGCCACGACGCGACCCGAGACGATGCTCGGTGACACCGCCGTCGCCGTGCATCCGGATGATGCACGATACAAGCATCTCCACGGCAAGAAGCTCGTCCACCCGTTCGTCGATCGCAAGGTGCCGATCATCACCGACGCCATCCTCGTCGACCCCAAGTTCGGCACCGGCGCCGTCAAGGTCACGCCCGCGCACGACTTCAACGACTTCGCCACCGGCAAGCGGCACCAGCTCGAGGAGATCAACATCTTCAACCTCGACGGCACGATGAACGAGAACGGCGGTCCGTTCGCCGGCCTCGATCGCAAGCGCGCGCGCACCGCGGTCAAGAAGGCGCTCGACGAGAAGGGCCTCGCGCGCGGAGCCAAGCCCCACGTCCTCACGCTTCCTCGGTGCCAGCGCTCGGGCGGCGTGGTCGAGCCGATGATCTCGACGCAGTGGTTCACCAAGATGAAGGACATGGCCGACGAGGCCGTGAAGGCAGTACGCGACGGGCGCACGCAGATCATCCCCGAGGAGTGGCAGAAGACGTACGAGCACTTCCTCCTCAACATCCAGGACTGGTGCATCTCGCGTCAGCTCTGGTGGGGTCATCAGATCCCGGCGTGGCACGGGCCCAACGGCGAGATCAAGGTGGCGCGCACGCGTCCGCCGGAGTGCGGCGAAGGATGGCACCAGGATCCCGACGTGCTCGACACGTGGTTCTCGAGCGCGCTCTGGC
>JAXDMI010000339.1:0-12344 GCA_034666145.1 Myxococcales bacterium
CAGAGTCGCGCGTTCGACCCGTTGGTCGCCGGCGAGCCGCCGGTCACGGGCTTCCGAGCGCGCGTGCTGCCGTCCACGAATCCGCCGGCGCCTGCCGGCCATGCGACGGCGTACATCGTGAGCGGCGACGAGGCGCGCACCATCGCGGCGGTGGCGGGAACCTCGGGCGCGTTCGATGCCGTGTTCCGCCATTTCGACGCCACGATCACGCTGCACGCCATCGAGTACGTTGCCGCGCAAGGGCCGGGCGCCGCTGTCGCCGAGGGCAAGCTCGACGTGCACGTGCGTGATGGCGTCGTCGTCGCTCCGATCATCACGATGACGCCGATCACGTTGGTATCGAAAGCGACCTTCGAGGTGACGCCGCCGTCCGGCTACGTCCTCGCGCCGCTCGTGCTGGAGATGGACTTCGGCGTGCGGACGAGCGCAGTGCCGCTGCCTCTCACGCGCGTCGTGCCCGGCGAGACGCTGAAGTTCGCGGTCGCCACCGACGCGCGCTATTTCGTGCACGCCCGCGCCACGCAGGGCGGAGCCGTCTCCGACTCGGGCCGCTTCTTCATCAATCCGTTCGACAAGAACGCGCTCACGCTGCCACCACCTGTTTCTTCCGAAGCGCCGATCGACGACCAGGCGACCGCGATGGACGCGGGGACGACCGCCACACCGCCGGTCCTCGCGCTCGGCGGCACGCTCTCGGCGCGCCTCACGAAAGGCATCGTCGAGCATGCGCTCTTGCCGGAGAACGGTACCGGCACGATCGTCCACGTCGTGACGGGAGACCGCGCTACCACGCTCCCGGATGCGAGCGCGCTCGTCCTGCCACCGCCGTCGGGCCGCTATCTCTGGACCATCCAGAGCTTCCCGACGCTCCCGTTCACGGATCGTCTGAACTTCGAAGACGGTCGCGTGAGCCCTCCGTCGTGGACGTCGGCGCCGCGCGTGCTCGTCGTGCAGTGAGCGCGCTTCAGGCGCGGAACGAGAGCCAGCCGTCGCGGGTCGATCGGGCGGATGAGCGCGGCGCGCTGTCCACGTCGTCGTCGGCCTCGGGATAGGAGCTCCACTGTTCGGCGAGCTTTCCCGCCGCCGCGCGGAAGACCGCGATGCCGTCGGACGTCGTCATCTCGCCGGCGACGGTCCGCTCGATTCGATTCCGGATGGCGACGAACTCGCCGTTGGCCGCGGCGATCTCGATGGTCATGGAGGCACCGGGGTTGGCGGCGCGGTAGCGCGGGACCAGCGAGCGCAGCGCCGCAGGCCCGATGACCTCGGGATGCGCGTGATCGAGATAGGTCTGGCCGAGGATGGCGTCCGCGACGCTGCCATCGCCCGTGTTCCACATGTCGAAATACCGCTGAACCAGCGCTCGATTGGCCTCCGCGAGACCAGCCTCCGCTCCGGCTGCCCCCGCGTCCGCCGTGCTGACGAGCTCGTCGAACCGCTCACGCGCGCTTTGCGCTTGGATCATTCTCGTGGCTCCTTCCTCCCGAGCATGGCTACAATCGGAGTGATGACTCCGTTTGATAAGTTATACGGAACGCGCACTCCGTTTGTCAAACAGCGTGGCTCGCTCGCGTGCGAAACATGAAACCGCGCGCTGTTCGCGCCGATGCCGAGCGGAATCGCCGCCGCGTCCTCGAGGTAGCTCAGGCGGTCTTCGCCGCCGAAGGCCTTGCCGTGCCGATCGACGAGATCGCTCGGCGAGCCGGCCTCGGCGTCGGGACGCTGTACCGTCACTTCCCGACGAAAGAAGCGCTCTTCAGCGCCATCGTGGTCACGCGTATGCAAGAGGTCGTCGCCGAGGCGCGGGCGGCCGTCGAGTCCGACACGCCGGGCGAGGCCTTCTTCGAGTTCGTCACGCGCATGTTCTCGGGCTGGAGCCGGAAGAAGGACATGATCGATGCGCTCAACCGAGCCGGGATCGATCTCAAGGACCTCGCCGAGGCGAAGCACGATCTGCATCACGAGCTCGGCAAGCTGCTCGAGCGCGCACAAGAGGCGGGGGCCGTGCGCTACGGCGTGACCGTTCCCGAGATCATGGCGCTGTTCGGCGTCGCGTTGACGTCGACCGATCGGCCCGGCATCTCACCCGAGGGACGGAGCCGCATGCTCGACATCGTCCGCGACGGGCTCCGGCCGCCGGACAGCGCGCCGACGTCGAAGACCGTCGCGGCGGCACCGAAGAAGAAGAAGAAGGTCGCCGGTTCGGGCGCGCGCAGGTCCTAGCGACCGACGCCCCCGCGTGCGCGCCGGCCGTCGATCGAACCGCCGCTCAGCGAGCGGTCTTGCGCGTCGCGCGCCGCGTGCCGGAAGGCTTGTCGGGCGCGGGAGCGCGCGGAGGTAGGACGGCGGCGGCAGACGACGCCTGTGCCCAGTCGCCCGCCGCCTCGTGGAACGTCTTGGGATCGAGCGTGCAGATGCGGAGCTGACCGACGCGCTTCTTACGGATGAGCCCGGCCTCCACGAGGACGTCCCAGTGGTGGGAGAGGAGGGCGAGCGTGATCCCCAATCGTTCCGCGAGGTCCGTGCCGCACATCGGACCGTGCTTCGCGAGGGCGTCGACGATGGCGATCCGGGTGGGATCGGAGAGCGCCTTGAAGATCTTCGCGCGGGCCTCCGCGCTCAATCGGTTCGCTGCCATCGATCTCACCGTAACGCGCGTAGGGTCTGCGGCATCGATTGTCAAACCGTTGCTTGACTATGCAAGCGCGGGGAGGGAATCTCCCATGAACGGAACAGATCGATTCGGAAGCGCGGCGGCCTTCTCCTGGACGAGGTCGCTCTTCCTCGCGTGCACGGTAACCGCGCTCGCTGCGACGGCGGCGTGCGGTCATGGTGTCGAGCGAGATGCGCACGCCGGACCCGGCGCGGCGGCGCCCGAGGTGACGGTGGCAGAGCCGGTGGTCCTGCGCGTCGGCGAGCACAGCGAGCACACGGGCCGCTCCCAGGCGGTCGAGAGCGTCGAGATCCGCGCGCGCGCGTCGGGACACCTCCAGCGGGTCGCGTTCCACGAAGGCGAGCTCGTGAAGAAGGGCGATCTGCTCTTCGTCGTCGATCCGCGTCCCTACGATGCGGCGCTCACGCGTGCCAAGGCCGAGCTCGAACGCGCGCGCGTCGACCAGCAGCTGGGCATGCGAGAGACCGGCCGGGCCGAGCAGCTCTTCAAGAGCAACACGATCTCCGAGCGCGATTGGGACACGCAGAGCTCGAACCTCCTGCAGCTGGGAGCGCGCTTGCAGGTCGCCGCGGCCGCCGTGTCGTCCGCGCAGCTCGACGTCGACTACGCGTATGTCCGCGCGCCCATCGCCGGCCGCATCGGTCAGATCCTCGTGACCCAAGGAAACCTGGTCGGCCCGACGCTTCCGTCGCCGCTCACCACGCTCGTCTCCGTCGATCCGATCTACGTGTACGTCGACGTCGACGAGAAGCACGCGATGCATCTCGGTCGCGTGAGCGCCGCGGCGCCGATCGTGGCGAAGGTCGGCTTCGCGGACGAGGCCGACTATCCCCATGCTGCGACGCTGGACTTCGTCGACAACCGCGTCGACCCCGAGACCGGCACGCTGCGGGTACGCGTGGTCGTGAGCAACCCGGACGGGAAGCTCACGCCCGGGCTCTTCGCGCGCGTGCGACTCCCGGACGGTGTCGAGCGCGACTCGGTGCTCGTCGCCGATCGCGCCATCGGCACCGATCAGGATCGCCGTTACGTGCTCGTCGTCGACGCCGAGGACACGGCCCGCTATCGCGCGGTCAAGCTGGGCCCGTTGCATCAGGGCCTGCGCGTCGTTCGCGAAGGGCTCACCGCGTCCGACCGCGTCGTGGTACGCGGCCTCCAGCGCGTGCGCCCGGGCGCCAAGGTGAAGGCGCAGATGATCGCCATGTCGAAGGACATCGACGCTACGAGCGCGTCTGCCGACGCCGACGGTGGCGCTCGATGAAGCTCGCTCGGTTCTTCGTGGACCGCCCGATCTTCGCGGGGGTCCTATCCATCCTCATCTTCGTGCTCGGCGCGATATCGGCCTTCCAGCTGCCGATCTCCGAATATCCCGAGGTGGTTCCGCCCACGGTCGTCGTGCGTGCGCAGTATCCGGGCGCGAATCCCAAGGTCATCGCCGAGACCGTCGCCGCGCCGATCGAGCAGGAGATCAACGGCGTCGAGAACATGCTCTACATGTCGTCGTCGTCGAGCGCCGACGGCGCGATGTCGCTCACGGCGACGTTCAAGATCGGCACCGACCTCGACGTCGCGCAGGTGCAGGTCCAGAACCGCGTCGCGCAGGCTCTCCCTCGTCTGCCCGACGACGTACGCCGCTTCGGCGTGACGACGCGCAAGAGCTCGCCCGACCTCACGATGGTCGTGCACATCGTCTCGCCTGACGGTCGCTACGACGACAAGTACCTGCGCAACTTCGCGCTGCTCCAGGTCAAGGACACGCTGGCACGCATCCCCGGCATGGGCGACGTGCAGCTCTTCGGCTCCGGCGACTACAGCATGCGCGTCTGGCTCGATCCGACGGCCGTCGCGTCGCGCGGGCTCACTGCGAGCGACGTGGTCCGGGCGCTGCGCGAGCAGAACGTCCAGGTCGCGGCAGGCACCCTCGGGCAACAGCCCGCCCCGCACGACGCAAGCTTCCAGCTGAGCATCAACGCGCAGGGCCGTCTCGTCGACGAGGCGCAGTTCGCCGACGTCATCGTGAAGACGACGTCCGAAGGCGGCAAGGTCCGCCTCGGAGACATCGCGCGCATCGAGCTCGGAGCGAACCAGTACGCGCTGCGCAGCCTGCTCGACAACAAGGCGGCGGTCGCGATGCCGGTCTTCCAGGCACCGGGGTCGAACGCGCTCGCGCTCTCCGACGACGTTCGCAAGGCGATGGCGGAGCTCTCGAAGTCGTTCCCGGAAGGGGTTACCTACGAGATCGTCTACGACCCCACGCGCTTCGTGCGCGCTTCGATCGAAGAGGTGGTGCGTACCTTGTTCGAGGCGCTGGCCCTCGTCGTGCTCGTCGTCATCCTGTTCCTCCAGACGTGGCGGGCGTCGATCATTCCCATCGCGGCCGTCCCGGTATCGCTGGTGGGGACGTTCGGGGTCATGAAGCTGCTCGGCTTCTCCATCAATGCGCTGTCGCTCTTCGGGCTGGTGCTGGCCATCGGCATCGTCGTCGACGACGCGATCGTCGTCGTGGAGAACGTGGAGCGAAACATCGCGCTCGGATTCGCGCCGAAGGAGGCCACGCGCCGCGCGATGGACGAGGTGAGCGGCCCGATCGTCGCCATCGCGCTCGTGCTGTGCGCGGTGTTCATCCCCATCGGGTTCATTCCAGGCCTCACCGGCCAGTTCTACCGGCAGTTCGCGCTGACCATCGCCATCTCGACGGTCATCTCCGCGGTGAACTCGCTCACGTTGAGCCCGGCGCTCGCTGCGGTGCTCTTGCGAAGCCACGATGCGCCGAAGGACCTGCCTTCGCGCTTCATGGATCGCACGCTGAGCTGGCTGTTCAAGCCGTTCAATCGCTTCTTCGAGGCGACGTCGCGCGGCTACGTGGGCGTCGTCCGGCGCATCCTGAAGCGCTCGCGCGTGGCGCTCGTCGTGTATGCGGGTCTCCTGGCGCTGACCTACTTCGGATTCTCGAAGGTGCCCTCGGGTTTCGTGCCCACGCAGGACAAGCAGTACCTCGTGGCCTTCGCGCAGCTCCCCGACGCCGCCTCCCTCGATCGCTCGGACGACGTGATACGGCGCATGTCCAAGGCGGCCCTCGAGACAGAAGGCGTCGAACATGCCATTGCATTTCCTGGTCTATCGATTGCCGGTTTGACCAATAGCCCGAATGCCGGAATCGTCTTCGTGGGATTGAAGCCCTTCGAGGAGCGCAAATCGAAGGATCTCTACGGCACCGCCATCGCCGCGAAGCTGAGCGCGAAATTCGCTTCGATACAGGACGCGTTCGTCGCGGTGTTTCCGCCACCGCCCGTGCAGGGACTGGGCACCATCGGCGGCTTCAAGCTCTATATCGAAGATCGCGGCGACCTCGGGCTCGATGCGCTCTACGAGAATACGCAGAAGTTCCTCGCTACCGGATATCGAAGTCCGGAGCTGACCGGATTGTTTTCGGGATATCAGGTCAACGTCCCACAGCTCTTCGCCGACCTCGATCGCACGAAGGCCAAGACGCACGGCGTCGCCGTCACCGACGTGTTCGACACCATGCAGGCGTATCTCGGCTCGGTCTACGTGAACGACTTCAATCGATTCGGCCGGACCTATCAGGTCACCGTCCAGGCCGACGCCGCGCATCGCCTCACGCCCGAGGACGTTCTCGCGCTGAAGACGCGCAACGACCACGGCGCGATGGTGCCGCTCGGCAGCATCCTCACCGTTCACGCGGCCAACGGTCCCGATCGCGTGACGCGCTACAACGGCTATCCCGCCGCGGAGGTGAACGGTGCTCCCGCCCCCGGCTTCAGCTCGGGGCAGGCGCTCGCCAGCATCGATGCCATCGCGAGCGAGCTCCCCACGGGCATGCGGTACGAGTGGACCGAGCTCACGTATCAGCAGCTCCTCGCGGGGCACACCGCGCTCTTCGTGTTCCCGCTGTGCGTGCTGCTCGTGTTCCTGGTGCTCGCCGCGCAATACGAGAGCTGGTCGCTGCCTCTGAGCGTGATCCTGATCGTCCCGATGTGCCTGCTGGCGGCCATCGCCGGCGTCTGGATCGACGGGACCGACAACAACATCTTCACGCAGATAGGGCTCTTCGTGCTCGTTGGCCTCTCGTGCAAGAACGCCATCCTCATCGTCGAGTTCGCGAAGGATCGCCAGGAGGGCGAGGGGCTGGACCCCATCGCCGCGGTCCTCGAGGCGTGTCGCCTGCGGTTGCGCCCCATTCTCATGACGTCGATCGCGTTCATCATGGGCGTGTGGCCGCTGGTCTCGTCCAGGGGCGCCGGCGCGGAGATGCGTCATGCGATGGGCGTGGCGGTGTTCGCCGGCATGATCGGCGTGACGTTCTTCGGTCTCCTGCTCACGCCGGTCTTCTTCGCGACACTGCGAAGGCGTCGGGCCGCGGGCGTCGCCGACGTTGCACCGGGGCCGGAGCCGGTGACTCACGCCGCCGAGTGACGCGACCGACGTCCGAGACCGGCCAGCGCGGCAGCCTTGCGTAGGTCGGACTCGAGCTCGCGCTTCGCTCTCTCGTAGAGCTCCGGCTCACGGATCATGCGGAGGAGAGCGGACGGGTGATACGTCGCGATCAGCTTCGGCGCCCACGGCGCGCCGTCGAGGATCTTGCCGCGGCTCTGCGTGATCTTGAACGTGCGCCCCATGAACGCCTGCGCCGCCGTCGCGCCCAGGCACACGATGACCTCGGGCTTCACCAGCGCGAGCTCTGCTTCGAGCCAGCCGTGGCACGCGTTGATCTCCATCGCGTTCGGCTTCGAATGCAGACGTCGCTTGCCGCGAGGCTCCCACTTGAAGTGCTTCACCGCGTTCGTCACGTAGACCTCGTCGCGGGGGATCGAGACGTCGGCGAGCGCCTGATCGAAGACGCGACCCGCCGGGCCCACGAATGGATGACCTTGGAGGTCCTCTTGATCGCCCGGTTGCTCGCCCACGAAGAGGATCTTCGACGGCACGGGACCCTCACCGAAGACGGTCTGCGTGGCGTTCTTGTAGAGATGACACGCCTCGCATCCCTTCGCGGCGCGGACGAGGCTTGCGTACGTGGGACGGGCCGGGACGTACGCGAGAGACGGAGACGCCTTCTTCGCAGGCGTGCTCAGCAGGGGGTGGGCGTGGGCGGGCATGCCGAGGTCGACGCAAGGTCCGTGCGAGCCGGCGCGCGAGTCACGTCGTCGGCACGGTATCGTCTGCGCTCGCGCTCGCTGCCTCTCGCCACTTCGGAAGCAGGACCACGGGCAGCGCGCAGACCACCGACGCCGCGACGAACGCGACGAGCAGACCTCCGCGATCGGCGAGGATGCCGCCGATGAGCCCGCCGATGCCGATCGCCACGGCGTTTGCGCTGGTGAGGATCGTGTAGTGCAGGCCGGCATCGGCCGGACGCGTCGCGCTCATCAGCGCCGCGAAGAGGATGGTCGTTCCGAAGCCGCTCCCGAAGTGCTCGAGCCAGATCGCGAACGTCGTGAGCGCGAGCGGTGCATGAAGCCGCTCCACGGCGATGAGCGGCAGACAGACGATCGTCTGTACGACGAGCGCGACGACGAGCGCGCGCCGTTCACCGAGGCGGCGATGCAGGACGCCGCCGAGCGCCGCGCCCATGAGCGCACCGGCGGACCCCACGGTCACCACCGCCCATCCGATGCGCTCCTTCGTCCATCCGAAGTCCTTCGCCATCGGCTTGAGGAGCGAGCTCGCCATGTGGAGCCCGAGCTTGAAGGTGAGCGCCAGTACGATCACCGCGCGCGCCCTCTCGTCGAGCATGTGCCGCAAGAGCCCGCGCACACTCGACGGCCGCGCCTCCTTCGCCTTCGCTTCCTCGTTCGCGTTCGCGCCCGCGTCCGCGGATCCGGCAAACGCCCCGACGCTCGCCACCGCCACGACCCCCGCGCACCCGAGCAACGTCATGCGCTCGCCGAGTCGGCCGACGAGGAGCAGCAGCGCGGCGCCTCCGATCAACATGCCGAGGCGATAGCCCGCGACCTGCGCCGTGTTCCCGTACCCGCGCTCACTCGGCTTCAGCACGCGCACCGCGAAGGCGTCGACGAACACGTCCTGCGTCGCCGCGAGGGCCGCCGCCATCGCGGTCAGGACGAACCAGAGGCGCGCTGCCTTCGCGAGCGGCTCGATGGCAAACCCTGCGACGCAGAGAGTCAGCGCCATCTGGAGCGCCAGGATGAGCCCGCGGGCATGGGGCCGCAAACGCGGGGAATCTGCAGCTTTCGCCCAGAGGACCTTGAGCTGCCACGGCAGCTGGAGCCACGACAGCGCGGCGATTGCGGCGTAGCTGTAGCCCTGCTCGCGGAGGACCACCGGCAGATACTCCGTCGCGAAGCCGAACGGGATACCCTGCGCTGTGTACAGAAATGAGAGAGCGATGACGATCGGCGCCATCGGGCGCGGCCGCTCGGTCGCTTCCGTCGCGTCCCTGCGTGCTGTGTCGGACAAAAAAACGCCCTTTCGTCCAAGTTCTTTCAGGCGGCCGCAAGGCCCACTATAAGCGATGGGAATGACCTCGGAGGCCAAGCCGAGCGATCCAAGCCGAGCGCGTCCTGCTCTGGTGATGCTCCACGGATTTGCCCTCGATTCGCGCATGTGGAAGCGGCAGGTCGAGGCGTTCTCCACGGACTACCGCGTCGTCACCGTCGATTTGCCGGGCTTCGGTCCGCAGGCGCGTGAGCTGGGCGAGGTCGATCCCGCCGCAGGCGTCCTTCGCGCGCTGGACGTCGCGAAGATCGATCGCGCGCATCTCGTGGCGAACTCCTTCGGTGCCGCCGTCGCTGCCGACTTCGCGCTGCAGCACCGCGATCGCGTGCGCTCGCTGACCCTGAGCGGACCGCTCCTCCTCGGGCGCCGCACCGGCATCGAGGCCTGGCCGCGCTGCGTTGCCCTCGCTGCCGAGGGCGATCGCGCGACCGCCGCGGAGATCTGGCTCGATGACCCGCTCTTCGAAGGACTACGCCAGGACGAGGAGCTCTTCGAAGAGCTCCGGCAGATCGTCCTCGACTACGGCGGTGCGCACTGGACCGGGCGCGTCTCCTCCAAGTGGAGCGATCCCGACCCGGTGCCGAGCCTCCGCAAGCTCGATGTGCCGTCGCTCGTCATCTCCGGCGAGATGGACATCCCCAGCTTCATGATCATGGCCGAGGCCTACGCCCGCACGCTTCCCCGCGCGCGCCGCGAGATCATCCAGGGCGCGGGCCACCTCGCGAACATCGAGCGTCCCGACGAGTGGAACGCGCTCCTTCGCGACTTTCTGAAGAAACTCTGAGTCAGGTTCGCGAGCTTTCCCGCGTTTCGCGGGGGATTTCCCCGAAACCGCTTGCGAAGTGCGCGGTTATGCGTAAAGTACGCGCTCCCTGGCCCCCGGAAGGTGGCTCGGGCACCCAGAAAGCGCAAGCGTTCTGAGTGGTTCCCGTCTCAGACCGCCGTAACGGCCCACAGCATTTGCTGTCGGTACGACGGGGTCTTGAAACAGTCGGGCAGTTTCTCCTCCTGAAACGGGGGAAACCGGCTCGGCGGAAGGTCCGAAGAAGACAATGGTCTCGAAGGCGATCGCCCGCTTTTCGCGCATCAGTCCGCGCAAAGCCCGAATGATTGTGAACCTCGTCCGCGGCCGTCAGGCTGGCGAGGCGCTCCAGCTCCTCCAGTTCACGATGAAGGCCGGCGCGCCGGTCATCGCGAAGCTGATCGAGAGCGCGGTCGCGAACGCGCGGACCACGAGCCCGGGCGTCGATCTCGACTCCCTCTTCGTCGAGACGGCCTTCGTCGACAAGGCCCCGAACAAGCACATGCGCCGCTGGCGTCCCCGAGCAATGGGTCGCGCGACCCGGATCCAGAAGGGCCTCAGCCACATCACCATCCACCTCGGCACGCGCGAGTAGCGGGACAAGATCACCATGGGTCAGAAAGTTCATCCGTACGGCTTCCGCCTCGGCGTCATCAAGACGTGGAACTCGAAGTGGTTCGAGGACAAGAACTACGCAAAGTGGCTTCACGAGGACATGCGCATCAAGCGCGCCGTGAAGGAGTACCTCATGAACGCGAACATCGCGTCCGTCGAGGTCGAGCGCGCCGCGAACAAGGCGAAGGTCATCGTCTTCACCGCGCGCCCCGGCATGGTCATCGGCAAGGGCGGTAAGGGGATCGAGATCCTCAAGATCGGCAACCTGAAGACCGCCGTGAAGGGCGAGACCAAGTTCGCCGGCGTCCAGTCGTTCACCGACAACGAGGTCTTCATCGACGTGCAGGAGATCCGCAAGGCGGAGACCTCTGCGCAGCTCGTCGCCGAGAACGTCGCCATGCAGCTCGAGCGCCGCGTCGCGTTCCGTCGCGCGATGAAGAAGGCCCTCTCGACCGCCATGAAGTTCGGCGCGAAGGGCATCCGCATCCGTTGCTCCGGCCGCCTCGGTGGCAGCGAGATGAGCCGCGTCGAGACCTACCGCGAAGGTCGCGTTCCCCTCCACACGCTGCGCGCCGACATCGAGTTCGGTCAGCACGAGGCCCGTACGAAGTACGGCATCATCGGCGTCAAGTGCTGGGTCTTCAAGGGCGAGGTCCTCGCTCGCCGCCAGCGCCGCCCGCAGATCGCAGGAGCCTGAGAGTAAGTCATGAGCCAGCTCGTTCCCAAGCGGACCAAGTTCCGCAAGATGCAGAAGGGCAACAACCGCGGTACGGCGTATCGCGGCTCTGACGTCGACTTCGGCGATTTCGCCATGCAGGCCATCGAGCCGGGCCGCCTCACGGCGCGCCAGATCGAAGCCGCGCGTATGGCGATCACGCGCCACGTGAAGCGCGCCGGCAAGCTCTGGATCCGGATCTTCCCGCACCGCCCCGTCACCAAGAAGCCCCTCGAAGTTCGAATGGGTGGAGGCAAGGGCAGCGTCGAGGAATGGGCGGCCGACATCCTCCCGGGCCGCGTCATGTACGAGATCTCGGGCATCGACGAGAAGACGGCGCGCGAAGCGTTCCGCCTCGCCGGCCACAAGATCCCCGTCGGCTACAAGTTCCTCATCCGCGGCGTCATCGAGGCGAACGCGATCCCGAATGCCGCGAAGGCGGCCGCTCGCAAGCTCGCGGGCCCGGGCATGAAGATCCCGTCACCCCCCAAGGTCCCGGGCGCACCGGGCTCCTCGCCCGCACTGAAGGACAAGGCCTGATCATGAAGGCGAAAGACCTGCGTGAGCGCAGCAACGACGACCTGAAGGAGCTCGAGAAGAGCCTCGCGAAGGACACGTTCACCGCGCGCTTCAAGAACTTCACGAATCGTCTCGACGACACGAGCACGATCAACAAGACGAAGCGCGACCTCGCGCGCGTCAAGACGCTCCTCCGTCAGGCGGAGCTCACCTTGAGCGCGCCGACGGCCAAGGGCGAGGCGCCGAAGGCGGAAGCCAAGGCCGCTGCTCCCAAGGCGAGCGCGAAGAAGACGGCGGCCAAGAAGGCCAGCAAGAGCGAGGCGAAGTAGTCATGGCAACCGAGAAAAAAGCTGCTCCGGCCAAGGCCGCCGTCGCGAACAAGACAGGCGCTGCCGCCAAGGTCCCCGCTGCGCCCCTCAGCACGACGAGCGCCGCGCGCGCCGCTGCGAAGGAGGCCGCTCACGGCTTCCGCCGCAAGATCGTCGGCAAGGTCGTCAAGGACAAGATGAACAAGACCGTGGTCGTCGAGTGCGTCAACG
>JAXDMI010000340.1:0-7646 GCA_034666145.1 Myxococcales bacterium
TCGATGGCCGACTCCTCACGGCGGAGCGTGACGTGGACGCGTCCGCCCCGCGGCGTGAATTTCACCGCGTTCGTCAGGAGGTTCCAGAGGACCTGCTGCAGACGGCCGGCGTCACCCTTGATGAACCCTGCGTCTGGGTTCAGCAGCCACTGGAAGGCAACGCCCTTCGACTCGGCGGCATGACGGACGACGTCGATCGCGGAGGTCACGACCTGGTTGACGTCGACGAGCTCGACGTCGAGACGGAGCTGGCCGGTGATGATCCGACTCACGTCGAGCAGATCGTCGATGATCTGATTCTGCGCGGTCGCGTTGCGGACGATGGTCTCGATGGCGTGGGCGTGCTTGTCGGGCGACAGACCCCCGCTCTCGAGCATTCGGCCCCAGCCGAGGATCGAGTTCAGGGGCGTACGCAGCTCGTGGCTGACGGTCGCGAGGAACTCGTCCTTGAGGCGCGTCCCCTCCTCCGCCCGGTCGCGCGCCGCGCTCAGCTCGACCGTGAGAGCGCGCAAGTGCTCCTCGCTCTGCTGTGCGATCCTGCGGGCCTCCTCGGCGCGTGCGAGCTGGACTCGTTCCTCGTCGTGACGCCTCCGATCCGTCAGATCGCGGGTGACCTTCGCGAACCCGACGAGCGACTGACGCGCGTCGCGGATGGGCGCGATCACGACGTTTGCCCAGAACCGCGAGCCGTCCTTGCGAACGCGCCACCCCTCGTCCTCGTAGCGTCCGTCGCGGATGGCTCCCTCGAGCTCGATCTCGCACTTTCCCGCGGCAACGTCCTCCGGCGGGTAGAACACGGAGAAATGCTGCCCGACGATCTCGTCCTCCGTATAGCCCTTGAGGCGCTCGGCGCCCGGGTTCCACGTGGCGACGTGGCCGGAAGGATCGAGGACGAAGATCGCGTAGTCCTTCACCGACGCGATGAGGAGCCGTAGCCGCTCCTCGCTCCGCCGGAGCTCCTCCTCCGCGAGCTGTCGCTCGGTGAGATCGCGCGTGACCTTTCCGTAGCCGACGAGCGTCCCGCCGGCGTCGCGCATGGCAGTGATCACGACGTTGGCCCAGAACCGCGAGCCGTCCTTCCGTAGGCGCCAGCCGGCGTCCTCGAAGCGTCCGTCACGAGCCGCGACCTCGAGCTCGTACTCGCACTTCCCGGCCGCGATATCCTCCGGCGGGTAGAAGACGGAGAAGTGCTTTCCGATGATCTCCGACGCGGCGTAGCCGTTCATCCGCGCCGCGCCGGTGTTCCACGACGTGACGTGTCCGTCGACGTCGAGGATGAAGATGCCGTAGTCGACGACGCTGTCGACGAGGAGCCTGAAGCGATCCTCGCTCGCGTGGAGCGCGCCGGGATGACGCGGAGTGACCACGGCTTCCTGTGCGTGCGGCGGCACGCCGCTCCTTGCATCTTGCACACTCGAGAGTAGCGCGTCGAGCGACGATCGCCGAGCGCAAGCGGCGGATCACAGGCAAATTCCCCAACCACGTCCGCGTCTCCGCATTGAACTTTCGCGCCGCGCCGCGCATGCTGAGGCTCGATGACGCGCTTCGTGAGCCCTGCTGTCTTGGCGATCGTCGCGAGCATCGCAGCGTGCGCGTCGTTCACGACCGCTGACTCCGGAGCCGGCGACGCAGGCGCGCTCCCCGACGCGGCGAGCGACGCGAGCGCGGGAGACGCGGCGGTGCCGGAGGGAGGGGCACAGCCGCTGGTCGGCTATCCCGCGGCCATTCTCGCGGACAGGCCCCTTGGGTACTGGCGCCTGGGCGAGAGCATCGGGCCGGTCGCCAAGGACGAGACCGGACACTTCGATGGAAGGTACGCGGGCGCCTGCGCGCTCGGTGTTCCTGGCGCGGTGGCGAGCGATACAGCCGCTCACCTCGACGGCAAGAGCTGCACCGTCGACCTCGGCGACACCTTTCGCTTCACGAAGAACGCGCCGTTCTCCATCGAGGCGTGGGTGCTTCCGGACCCGACTGCGACTGCCTTCCTCCACATCTTCACGAGGGAGGTCCGCCAGGCCGGTCCGGCCGACGGCTATGCGATGGTCCTCGAGAGCCGGATGGCGGCCTACGCCGAGCGCGCCGAGAACGGCTCGAACCAGCGAACGCCCGGCACGCCCGTTCCGCAGAATGCGTTCGCGCATCTCGTCGCGACCTACGACGGCGCGACGCTGCGCATGTACGTCGATGGCAAAGCCGACACGAAAGCGGTGGTCGGCGACAGCGCGTCGATGAATGACGTCGTGGCGCACGCGTTCATCGGCTCGACGGGGACGGGCAACTTCTTCAACGGCACGATTGACGAGGTCGCGATCTACGACAAGGCACTGACGCCGGCGCAGGTGCAAGCGCACCACGACGCTGCCTCGCGCTGACCGCAATCGTCCGACACGGGCGGCACGGAGCCTCGATGCGGAAGCGCGGATTCACGAGTCGTCGGCGGGCCGCGGCTCGGTGAACAGTCCTTCGGTGTCCTCTTCAGCACGATCGTCGCGCAGGGGGTCGGTCGTGGCCTCGAGCTCCCCGCGGATCCACGCGAGGTGGCGGCGCTCGTCGGCATAATGGGTCTCGATCAGCTTCGTCACCTCCGGAGCGAAGCCGCGGATCTCGACCGCGCTCTTGTAGGCCTTCACCGTCTCCTGTTCGTTGCTCTGCATCGCCTTCAGCACGGCGCGATCGCCGACGAGGCTCGCGATGAAGACCTTGCCCTCGAGGAGGATGTGCTTGAAGTCGTCTTCCAGCAGCGGTTTGCCCCGGAGATCGACGAGCAAGAGATTGATGTCCTCGATGTGACGCCTGTGATCGTCACGGAATTCGCCGAGCTCCTTCTTGATGTCGGCGTCCTCGGACCTCTCGACCGCCGTCTCGTAGGCTTGCACTGCGTCGTAATCGAGCTCCGCCAGGCTACGCAGCAGAGCCCGAGGGTCCGCGCGCTTCACCGCTTGGACTGTAGACATTGGTTCCTCGCCTTCTTCTCGTTCGCGGAACGATGAAGCGAGAACCATGCCGAGGAGGCCGAGAAGGTGGAGAGCGCTGGGCGGCGGCGCTCGATTCTACGGCGCCGCGCGCGCGTCGCTGCGATGCTGTGCGGGATGGCCAACGACAAGGAAGCGATGGACGCGCTGCGTGAGCACCTCGAGCGCTATTGCGAGCTCGGCGAACGGCACCTCTTTCGCTTTCGCGACGGTCGGAGCTTCGATGGGTGGGTCGTCGAGGTCGGTGAGGAGGACCTGCTCGTCACGCCCGAAGGCGCCGACGAAGAGGTGACCGTTCCGATCGCGGAGATCGACCCGGCCTCGCTCGCCTACGTCGACGCGTCAGGCACGCGGATTCCGTTCGCACCGCCTCCCGCGCCGCCCTCATCGACGCAGCACTGACCCGTCACGCCGTCGCATACGCGCCCCCACTCCACGAGCGGCGCCGAGCTGCCTGCGGTCGAACGCATTGACCGGCCCCCCTTTCCGTGACGAAATGATGTGTCGTCCCGACGTCAGAATGGCGTCGACGACGTGTCGTTCGGTCCTTGCTCGGGGGGTTTCCATGTCCACATCCGCGTCGCCGCTCACGTTCGCTCCGCCCGGTCCCGGCGCCTGGGAGCTCGAGGCCACCCACTACTCGCGCCCCGTCTGCCGCTTCACGCAGGGCCCCATCACCGAGGGATTCGGAGAGGGCTTCGCGGAGTCGACGGCGCGCTACGGCGTCATGCTCGATCGCATGGAGCCTCGCTTCGTCAACGACTTCGTGTTCATGCAGCCACGCCCGTTCGGTGCTCCGATCAGCGCGACCAAGCCTCCGCCCAAGATCATCTTCCAGCTCCTCACGCGCCTCATCCCCAAGATGCGCGCGCGCATCCGCACCTCGCGCGAGGCCTTCGAGAAGAAGCAGTGGCGGCTCGACCTCGCGCACTGGGACGAGACCGTACGCCCCGCCTCCGACAAGAAGCATCGCGAGCTCCAGGGCATCGAGCCCTCCTCGCTCTCCGACGAGGCGCTCGTCGATCACCTCCTCGCGTGCCGCAACCAGATCCGCGACATGGTCAAGCAGCACCACCAGTTCACGGTGAGCTGCAGCCTGCCCATCGGCGATCTCCTCGCCCACGTCCACGAATGGACCAAGAAGCCGCACGGCGAGGTCCTCCAGGTCCTGCGCGGCTCGAGCAAGATCTCGCTCGGCGTCGCCGCCACCGAGCTCGACGCGCTCGCCGCCGCCCTCCGCGCCGACGCGGATGCGCGCGCGCTCGTCACCTCCGCCTCCGCAGACGACGCCGCGGCCGGCACCGTCATCGAACGCTTGAAGAGCCACGACGGCGCCGTCGGCAAGGCAATGCGCGCGTACCTCGACATCGTCGGCCACCGCACCCTCGGCTACGACGTCAGCAGCAAGTCTGCGCTCGAGATGCCCACCATGCTCGTCGCGGCCATTCGCACCGTCGTCGCCGACGACCGCTCCAGCGCCGGCGCCGACGAGGCTAGCAAGGCACGCATCGCGAAGCTCCGCTCGGACATCCCCGCCGAGCACCACGCTGCGTTCGACTCCCTCCTCGAAGAGGCTCGCGCCATCAACCGACTTCGTGACGAGCGCGGTCACTACTCCGACGGCTGGGCGTTGGGGCTCGCACGGCGCGCGCTTCTCGAGGTCGGCCGGCGCCTCCACACCAAGAAGAAGCTCGACGATCACGAGCTCGCCGTCGACGCGAGCTTCGAAGAGCTGCGCGATCTCCTCCTCCATGATGGAGACACTTCGCTCGTCGAGCTCCGCCGCCGCGCCACCTGGCGCAACACGCGCAGCGTCAGCGACGCCGACATCCCGCAGTGGCTCGGCGCCGAGCCCTCGGGACCGCCGCCCGTCGAGTGGTTCCCAAAGGACGGACGCCGCGCGCAGCGCGCAATGAACGCCTTCCTCTCCGGTCTCTTCGACGTGCCGAAGGTCCAGCGCACCGCCGTCTCCGTGAAAGGCTTGCCGGTCAGCCCCGGCACCTACGAAGGGACCGCGCGCATCGTCGAGCACGAGGACGACTTCAACCGGATCGAGAAGGGCGACGTGCTCGTCACGCGCGCCACCTCGCCCTATTTCAACGTCGTCCTGCCGCTCCTCGGCGCCATCGTCACCGATCGCGGCGGGCAGCTCTGCCACGCAGCGATCGTCGCGCGCGAGTACGGGATCCCCGGCGTGGTCGGCACCCGCGAGGCCACCCAGCTCGTGAAGGACGGCGCTCGCGTGCGCGTCGACGGAACGAGCGGCGAGGTCACGGTCCTCGAATGACGGCCACCTGGCTCGTCGACGTTGCCGATGACGGCGCACACGGCGGAAAGGCAGCGCAGCTCGGCGCCGCCCTCCGCGCGGGATTGCCCGTGCCGCCCGGCTTCGCGCTCGCGCACGAGCACGTCGACGACCTCGCCCGCAGCGACGCGGAGTCTGCCCCTCCGCAGATCGTCGAGGCGTTCGCGTCGCTCGGCGGGCCGGTCGCGGTCCGCTCCTCGGCCATCGGAGAAGACGGCGCCGGCGCGAGCTTCGCCGGTCAGCACGCCACCGTGCTCGGCGTCACGTGCGCGCGCACGCTGCTCGACGCCATCCGCAAGGTGCGCGAGTCTGCGCACGCTCCGTCTGCGCTCGCGTATCGCAAGCGACTCGGCGTCGAGGGCGCGCCACGCATGGGCGTCGTCGTGCAGCGGCTCATCGACGCCGACAAGGCCGGCGTGCTCTTCACGCGCAACCCGCTCAGCGGCGAGGACGAGCGTGTCATCGAGGCGGCATGGGGGCTCGGCGAGATCGTCGTCGCCGGACTCGTCACCCCCGATCGCTTCCGCATCGCGCGCGACGGCCGCGTGCTCGAGCGCGCCGCCGGCGAGAAGGACATCGCCATCCGCCGGCGCGCCGACGGCGGCACGCACGAGACGCCGGTCCCCGATCACCTCGTCGCCGCACTGTGCCTCGACGATCAGGAGCTCTCGTCCCTCCACCACCTCGCGCTCCGTTGCGAAGCTCACATCGAAGGACCGCAGGACCTCGAGTTCGCGTTCGCTTCGGGGAGCCTCTACCTCCTCCAGCGACGCGCGATCACGCGAACCGCCTAGAAAACAGGTATGGATCGCGCGCTCGAGGAGACGTCGGAGACGGCGCTGCTGCCGCTGACGACACGCGAGCTCGTCGCGCTCGGGCTCTCGGTCGCGCTCGTTCCGCTCAACTCCACGATGCTCGCCGTCGCCATGCCGGCGATCGCCGGCGATCTGAAGGTGCCCAGCGAGGCGCTCACGCAGGGCCTCGTGGCGAGCTACCTGCTCGTGGGCATCGTGCTCCAGAGCCCTGGCGGAAAGCTGGGCGACGGCATCGGCCACGGCCGCGCGCTCGGCCTGGGGCAGCTCGTGTTCGCGGTGGGCGCGATCGTCGGCTTCGTCGGACGCGCGATGCTCCCCCTCGAGATCTCGCGCGGCCTCATGGCCGCCGGCGGCGCAGTCATGGTCCCGAGCGCGTTCGCTCTCGTGCGCTCGCGAGCGCCGGCCGACGCGCAGGCGAAGGCCTTCGGCGCATTCGGCGCCGTGATGGGTGTGGCGGCCGCCATCGGTCCGCTGATCGGCGGCGAGATCGTCGCGCGCTTCGGCTGGCCGGCGCTCTTCGTCGCCAACGCCCCGCCGGTGCTGCTCGCCGCGCTTCTCGCCCGATCCAAGGCGAAGGAGCCGAGGCGACCGATGCCGCGCTTCGACCTGCTGGGCAGCGCGCTCCTCGGCGTGGGTCTCTTGCTGGTCGTGATCGGGCTCCGCGCGCAGCGGTTCGTCATGGCGGGAGCGGGGGCGCTCGTGGTGGTGCTGTTCTTCTTCTGGGAGAAGCGCGCGAAGAACCCGGTGATCGATCCGTCGCTCTTTCGCTCACGCGCGTTCGCGACCGGCGTCTCGGTGGTGGGCCTGCAGAACCTCGCGATGTATGCGCTGCTGTTCGAGCTGCCGCTGGTTCTCTCGCGAGCGTTCGACGCCGACGCCAAGACCAGCGGGCGCACGCTCCTCGCGCTCACGCTCGCGATGGTCACGGGGTCGATGACGAGCGGCCGCGTCGTTGCCCGGCTCGGTGAGCGCGGCTCCGCGATCGCCGGCTCGTCGGTGGCGCTCGCGGGCATGCTCGTCGTCGCGTTGTCGCCGCTCCACGGCGCGTCCGACGTGATCTGGGGGCTCCTTCCGCTCGGCTTCGGGATCGGCCTCTCGACGCCTGCGCTCCAAGCCTCCGCGATGGCCGCCATCGACCGCTCGCGCAGCGGAATGGCTGCCGGCGTGTCGTCGACGGCACGCTACCTCGGCGGCGTCATCGGCGTCGGCGTCGTCTCCTCGCTGCTCCACGGGAGCGACCCGCTCGTTGCGCACCGCTCCGCAGCACGCGTGCTCGCGGTGGTCCTCGCGATCGGCCTCGGCGTAGCGGCCCTCCTGCCGAAGAGTCGCGACGCTCGATGACGGAGCTCGCCTCGACGGCACCGATGCTCGTCCCGTCCGGTGCCTTCACGGGCACGATCGAGGAGGCTCATCGCCGCAGCAAACCTCGGGGCGGCACGGCCGGAACCGGCCGGCAGTGCTCACGGCGCCAAGGGTGCTAAGTTGTCGAATCGACCCGCGCGGCGCCCCCGGCCGACGCCCGAGGAGCATGCCACGATGAGGACCGCGCACGCT
>JAXDMI010000341.1:0-15875 GCA_034666145.1 Myxococcales bacterium
CGACTCGTCGACCACGTCCTCGGTCTGGCTGCCCCGGGCGTACCCGAGCTTCGAATCGTGCTGCGGGTCGAAGCGCGCCTTTCACCATCGCCGTTCCCGACGGCGGCGGCTTTTCGCGGCGCGGCTAATCCCTTGCTCGAATCGATGAGATTGGCGCGGCAGGTCGTACTGTCGGTCCCGCATTTTCTCTTTTTCTCTTTTTCTCTTTTCTGTTGTCGTAGTGACCGGCTCCGATCTCGTGGCGTTGGTGCCGTGGCGCCCCTCGCCATCGGTGCGCCCGGCCTGCGCGTGATGGAGGCGCCCCTCGACGCGCTCCTCGCCGAACGTAACGTGACTCGCGCGGCGCGCCACTGAGCCCTTCGCTGTTTCCTTCCGGCGCATATCTGGCTGCAGGAGCCGATCGCCGGCGGCCGCTAGCGAGCCACCCGCAGCTGCGTCGCGAGCGTGACGGTCGTTGCGCGCGATCTGTCGAGAGACGCATCCTTCGCCGCCATGCGGGGTTTCGCTCGGACGCCCGATGCCGCCGCTCGCGCGTCCTCTTCGCTCCATGGATGCACGAGCTGGAGCTCGGCGAGCGAGACGGCGAGCTCCCGCGCGGACGCGGGCCGATCGGCGGGACGCTTTGCGAGACACTCGAGCAACAGGCGCTCGAGATCATCCGGGCTGGGCCGTCCGAGCACCGTCGCGACCGGGCGCGGTCGACCGTAGAGATGCCCGTGGTAGATCTCGACGACGTTCCGCCCCGGAAAAGGCGGCTCGCCCGCGAGGAGCGTGTAGCCCACGGCGCCGAGCGCATAGAGGTCGACGCGCGCATCTACCCGCTCGGGATCGGACACGGTCTCGGGCGCCATGTAGAGGGGCGTTCCCGCGATCAGATCGGAGCTGCTGATCGCCGAGGCGTTCGGGCGCATCTCCTTCACGAGCCCGAAGTCGAGGAGCTTCACGAAATCGGGGATGCCGCCACGGGTGCAGAGAAAGATGTTGGCCGGCTTCACGTCGCGATGAATGAGGCCCACGGCATGCGCTTCGACGAGCGCCCGCGCCACCTGATGAAGGATGTGGATCACGCGCCCGGCGGGCTGCGGGCCTTCGAGCTCCGAGAGGTCGGAGAGCGCTATGCCGTCGAGGAGCTCCATGGCGTAGTAGAAGACGCCGTCGAACGTGCGGCCGTAGTCGTAGATCGCGATGGTGTTCGGATGGGTGAGCGAGCTCGTGAGCTGCACCTCGCGCTCGAAGCGCCGGGTGCTCGGCGCGTCTGGACTGGGTGTGCGAATCAGCTTGATCGCGGTAGGACGGCGCAGCAGCGCATGATGCGCGCGATACACGGTCCCCATCCCGCCCTGGCCGATCTTCTCCTCGAGCGTGTATTGGCCCAGCTGCTGCGCAGACGCGAGCTCCGTACGGATTCCGTAGACGACCCGCGAGATCGCCCACGCGCAGATCGTCGCCGCTACGCACCAGCCGATGCCGCTGACGTCGACGAACGTGTGCAGGAGATCGCCTTCGGTGTGCTCTGCCTCGCGGGTCCTCGTGATGACGTATCCAGCGACCCCGACCGGCACCGCGCCGAGCGCGCTCACCAGCGCGGTCCACTTGGGGGACGAAGGCACGAGCGCCGCGCGCAGCGATACGACGAGAGCGAAGACGGTCAGCCCCGTGTGATGGCTACGGAAGCTCGAGGGTACGTAGACCGTCGCCAGCGAAACGCAGGCCATGAGCCCGAGCAGCGTGCCGCCGTCGATCGCCGCGAGGACCCTCCACGAATGCACCCGCCCTCGGCAGAGCCAGAACGCGATGAACGGCAGGGCGACGGCGCCGAGCATCGCGGCCGTCGAGACGTCGGGCGCGAGCAGGTGCGACGGCGCAAAAATAGCTACGCCGACCATGATGACGGCGAAGAACCCGCCGGTGATGAGCGCGAAGATGCCGTAGGTCATCCCCAGCCTGCGCTGGAAGTGCTCGCGATCCGCGGAAGACAGGAGGACGTCGGTCATGATGCCGCGCTCGCGGCGTTGCAACCATCGATCCGGCGATGTCCCGCAGAGCTGCCGAGCTAGCGGCGTTCACATCTGGAGCTCACGTCGACGTCGCTACCTGACCGCGGGCGGGGGCGCGTCGTTCACCGGTCGACTGCCGGCGCCGGCCGCGAAGCCATAGCTCGCATCCTTGCCGGTGCCCCACACGGTGACCGAGAACGGGCCCTCACTGTGGGCCTCTTGACGGCCGTAGCCGCACACGCCGCTCGCGAGCTTCTGGGGAACGAAGCCGCTCGTGAGGCGCACCCACGCGAATTCGTATTCACCGGTCGTGCCGAGCGGCGCAAAGCCGGAGACCTCGCCGCCGCACTCGAGCGTCACCGGTTGGAAGCCCGTCGCCGTCTTGCGGCGGACGATCGTGAGCGACGTGTCGGGGAACGTGTAGTCCGTGAAGAACACGTACCGATCGAGGAACTGATCGGACGGCACGACGGTGACGAAGTCCGGATCGCCCGTCGTGGTGCCACCGCCGGGTGTGCCGCCGCCGAACGTCGCGCCGGTCATGTACACGGCGGCGTGGAACGGATGCTTCGTATCCTGACTCTTTACCGTGACCAGCGTGTCGCTCATGAAGGTCACCACTTGGCCGGCCGACAGCGTGGTGGGCGCTCCCGGCGGTGTCAGCGGATCGTACGTGAGCACGGTGCCGTCGACGGAGCCGACGAGGCTCCACGGCACGGTCTCGCGAGAGATCCCGGTCACGCTCTCCGTTCGAGGCTTGTACGGCACCAGCGCATAGCTGCTGCCCCACTGCGCGAACGGCGCGATCTGTTGCTGCGTGAGATCGCAATAGGGAATCTCGGCCGGGAGAAACGAGCACGGCGAGCCGCCGAACACCCCGACCGGCTTGTTCGAGGAGATGGGGCTGCCGGTCGTGGAGGTGTTCTGCGTGATCTGCAGGACCTGACCGCGCGTGAGCGTCCACGTCACGGTCTCGCCGGTGACTGCCGCGGTCACGTTCTCGCCTTGTCCGATATCGACCGTGGGACGCATCGATACTTGGGTATCGTCCTCATTGGCAATGATCTGGAGCGTGCGGCGATCCAGATTCGCGCGACTCGAGTCGCCGAACTTGGCAGTCGATACGGCGATGTAGCTCTTGTCCCAGGAGGACACCGGCAAGAGCAGCGTGGCCGTCGGATACATGCTCGACGCGCCGCCATACGGAAAGATCGAATAGGCCGCCACCGGCGCATCGGCGCTGAGATGAAAGGCGCTCGTCTTCGCCGTCCCGTGGCGCAGCGGATCGACGTGCACGGCAGCGACGGTGCCCTTGGGGCACGCCGATGCGTCTGGATCCAGGAGCATCTCCGCCTGTGCGAGGAAGACGATCGCCACTTGGCCGGCGGGCAGCGGCCCGGCCAACGCGGTGTAGACCGGCTCGCCCCCCGCGGCCCGCGTGACGGTGTAGATCGACTTCGAGATGTCGAGCGCGTCGGCGCCGTGCTCTGCAGAGAGGTTTACCGCGCGGTCCCACGTGTTGGCGACCATCGCCGCAAAGCATGCTCCGGCGCCATACGTCGAGTCGTCCGGCGGAAGCGTCCAGAAGGAGCACCCCACGGAGCCCTTCGAGATCTCTGCGCTCTGGCACGCATCGACGCAGGTATCGATGCCGCAGCCCTGATCCGGTGAGCAATGCGTGGCCTCTTCGGGCTGTCCCACGCATCCCTTGAGCACCGTCTTGAGATCGCGAGAGCAATGGAATCCGCACGCGGGCGGCGGGTCCGGCGGCGCCGCATCCGGTGCCGTAAATGTAGGCTGATCGTCGGAGAAACCCTGACGGCTTCCGCACGCACCGAGGACGAGCGCCGTGAGGAGAGCGCCGCTGACGACGAGAGCAAGCTGACTGGACGACTGCATGGTCATGGATCTCAGAACGCGACCTTCGAGGGCGATGGATGAGGAAGGCCGTCCGCGGTGGTGCCGCCGAGCTCGGCGTGCTCGTTCGAGCCCCAGCACTCGACCGTGCCGCCCTGCAAGAGCGCGCAGACCGCGCCGTCGCCGGTGGCGACTTGCACCGCGTGTCCTTGGAAGGCGGCCGCAGGGGTGAAGAACGAGGAGTAGAGGATCACGGCGCCGGTGCCTAGGCGACCGCGCCGGTCGGCTCCGCAACACTGCACCGTGCCGTCGGTCAGGCGCGCGCAGGTGAGCTCCTCGGCAATGGCGAGCTGCTGCGGCCACGCCTTGCTCTTGATGGGCGCGCGCCTGGGAAGCACCTCGGCATCCGGGATACCCGTGCAGAGTGCACCTTTATCGCTTCGGCCCCAGCACTGCACCTCGCCGCCGGCCAGGGCGCAGGCATGCGCGTGAGGAATGGGCTCAGGCGTCGGCGGCGGAAAATCGCCGCCGGGCGGTGGATCGACGGGAGGCGGCAGGATCCACGGCGAGCTCGCGAGGCTCGTGACGTTCGCGAGCCCCTGGATACGCTTCGGGATCGCCTCAGGGCTGATCGAGGAGACGCGACCAGCGACGACACCGTCGTTGCCCGCGATCGCGCCCCAGCTCCACACCTCACCGGATGCGGTGAGCGCGAGGGCCGTGAGCGTGCTGTTGCTCGTACGGGCCACGACCAGCGGATCGACGGCGGCGAGCGCAGGCCCGCGGACCGCCTGATACTCGGGCGCTGCGCCGCCGTCGGGCCGCGCGAGCTGCCAGTGCTCGTCGCCACCCCAGCACGCGAGCTCACCGGAGGCGAGCACCGCGCATGCCGACTGATGTCCGACGTCGACGCGCGCCGCAGGTCCCGGAAGCGGAACGCGCGTGGGGGAGGGATGAGGATCCGTGTCCTGCACCGCGGGACTGACCGCGAGGCCGAGCTCTCCGTTCGCGTTGCCGCCCCAGCAGAAGACGCCGCCGTCGCCGACGCGCGCGCACGTGGTCTCTCCGGCGGCGCTGATCTGGGTGACGTCGGCGAGGCCGTCGACGACGTGGATAACGATCGGTGCCGCCGCATCGCCGATCGGTGCCGCCGCGCCGCCGAGCGAGCCGAGGCTGTTGTCTCCCCAGCACCGCACCGTGCCGTCGCTCATTCGCCCGCAGAAATGGCTCGACCCGGCGACCAGCTGCACGACGCACGGCGTGCCCGCGCAGGTGACCGCTTCGTCGCGGGGATCGAACGGCAGCTTCGTGTCGGGCTCGGTGCCGGCGTCCGTCGGAGCTACACCGTCGGGCAAGCTCGCGGTCCCATCCGGCCCAGCGTCGTCCGCGAAGGTCGTGCGCGTGGGATTGTCACTGCACGCACCGAGGGTGGCGAATGCGGAGAGCGCTCCGGCGATCGTCACGCTGAGCACGGCGTAGCGCCTGGTGCGGGATGTCATGGCTGTCCTGCGGCCTTCTTCGAGGGATCGAGGTGGAGCGCGATACCCGCACCCACCACCCAGACGTCGTTCGAGCTACCGGCCCATACGGCGAAGAACGGGTCGGTCAACGGGAGCTTCGTGCGTGTGACCGCCGCTTGCGGCCACGTCCCGGGGCTCGCGGTCGTTCCGTGTCGAACGCGGCCGTAGTCACCGACGGCCCAGGCATCGTTCGCGGCGATGCCGAACACGGCGTTCAAGTGAGGCTCGTCGTTCTTTCCGCCCTTCTCGTACGCGAACGTGAACGTCGCGCCGCCGTTCGTGCTCGTGCCGCGCCAGTAGCCTGGAACGTCCGACCCGCTCCGGCCGAGGATCCACATCGTCGAGTCGCCGCTCGTCGTTCCGCCGGTCAGCTTGGAGAGGCGGTCATAGGGCAGCGTCTCGTTCGGATCGCGCGGCAGCACGACCTCCGTGAACGCGCTCGCAGGAGCGCTCTTGTGGAAGACGAGCACCTCGTCGGCGAAGTCGGCGTCGGGAATGGCACGCGGCCCCGCGATCCAGACACCGGTGGCCGCGCTTCCCCAGACCGCCGAGAAACCGACGGCCTGCGACGAGCTCGGATCGAGCGACCACGAGGGTCCGCCATCGGTCGTGGCGCCCGTGTGATGGAGGACGCGCGCCGAGGCCGGCCCGTACGGAAACACCCCGCGGTCAGGGGGGCTTCCGCCGACCGCCCACACGTCGTTGACGCCGGTTCCCCAGACGGACGTGATCGGGATCGGAGCGCCGGGGGTCGAGGTGGCCGTGAACGCGAGCGTCGACGAGCTGGTGCCGACGCCGTGATAGAGCCCGTTTTGGCCGCCGATCCAGAGGTCGGTCGGGCTGCTGCCCCAGATCGCGTAGAGCTCGCCGGCGAGCGATGCGTGCATAGTCCACGCAGCTCCGTTCCAGCGCAGGACGTTGCCTTGCGTGGTGACGGCCCAGACGATGCCGGCACCGTCGCCCCATACGCCGCGCAGGGTTTGATCCGCGGGCACCGCGGTGGGGCAGAAGCCGTCGTCCGAGCATTCGGGCACGGCGGCATCCGCATCGGGCGCGGCATCGACGGCGGCGTCGACGGCCGGAGCAGCATCGACCGCGGGCAGCCCCGCTTCGGTCAGCGGCGCTCCGGCGTCGGCAGGCGCGACGGGGTCATCGGTGGTCGCGCACGCGACGAGCGATCCCGTGACGGCGCAGCCGAGTACCACGAGGAGACCGTACGCACGCATCGTGGACTTCACTTCGCGCCTCCCGTGCCCGTGGAGTGGAGGGCGATCCCATCACCGACGATCCATACGTCGTCTCGACTGCTGCCCCACACGCCGTAGAGATGAGGCCTCTTTCCGAGCGGCAACGCAGCGAGCGACGGGCTCCAGCTCGTTCCGTCGTAGTGGAGGATGGTGCCCGCATCACCGACCGCCCAGATGTCGTTCGCGGCGGAGCCCCAGAGGCCGTGCAGATCCGCGGTCGTCTTCGACGCGCTCGGATCCCAGTGCGTCTTGTCGTTCGCGAGATGACGGATCGTGCCCTTGTCACCGACCGCCCAGACGTCGTTCGCGGAGCTGCCCCACACCGCGGTGAGCGCGACGGGAGACTGACTATCGACGCTCTGCCACGCGAGGCCGTCCGCGTCGCCGTCGCCGGCATCGCCGGCGCGTGTGCCGTGCAGCGTGAGCCCGAGCTGCCAGCTGACGGTGGCGCTGTTGTCGGCGACGACCCAGAGATCGTCGGGCGACGAGCCCCAGATGCCGTTCACCGTGGCTTGGCCGCTCGTTCCGACCCACGCGACACCGCCGTCGGCGAGCGTGCTCTTCGAGAGCTGATTGCCCGAACCGAAGTCCCCGTTCGGCGCGATGAGCGTGAAGCTTCGACCGCCCACGCGAAGGTCGCCGGCGGGCGTTCCCCACGCCGCGAAGAGCGGTGTCGTTTCGTATTGGTTCCGGGCCGCCGAGGTCTGCGTCCACGTGGCCGTGCCGCCGGCCGCGCCGCCGGTGAAGCCGTTCGAGTGCAGCATGACGTCGGTCGCGCTCAGGACCCAGACATCGGTCGCGCTGCTGCCGGTCACGGCGTGAAACGTGTTCTTCAGCCCCGTCGGCGGCGTCGCCACCCAGGCGCTGCCGTCGTAGTGGACGATGGTTCCTCCGGAGCCGACGGCCCATACGTCGTTCTTGCTCGAACCCCACACCGAGGTCAGCGCGTAGAGCGCGCTCACCTTGGTCGCGACGGGGCACCACGCTGCCTCGAGGCACGTGATGACATGCGAGACGCAGGCGTCATCGGCCGCGTCACAGCTCGCTTCGGGTGAAGCGTCGAGCGGAGCGCCGGCATCCGTGTCGGACGGCGGCAGCGTCGAAGCCTCGGGCGGCGGGCTCGTATCCTGCTGCGTCGTTGCGCAGCTCGCGAAGGAAGGGACGAGCGTCGCGACCAGCAAGGCAGCAGCAGCCGGCGCGAGCAGTCCTCGCGCATGATTGAGCGTCCTCATCGCACGCCTCCTTCACACGTCGTCATGAGGCACGCGCCTTCGACGCACGGCTGGCCGCCGGCGATATCGCAGGCGTTCCCGCACGCGCCGCAGTTGCCCGGGTGGGTTCTCAGGTTGGTCTCGCAACCGTCGAGCGGGTTGCCGTTGCAGTCCGCGAAGCCGACGTCGCACTCGGAGCCGCAGAGCCCCTTCTTGCACGTCGCGGCCTGATGCGGGCCCGGTGCCTGACAGCCACCACCGCACGAGCCGCAGCTTCCAGGATCGTTGAGCAGGTCGAAGCACTCCGTTCCGCACAGCGTCTTGCCTTGCTTCAAGCACGGCACCGCGCACGTCGGACCGTTGCCTTCGTCGATGCACTCTTCGGCGCCCGTACACGTCACCCCGCACGCGCCGCAGTTGTTGCGATCGGTGCTGATGTTCTGGACCTCGCATCCGTCACCCTTGCAGGCAGGCGTGAAGAGATCGCCGTTGCAGTCCGCCGCGCCGTCCTGACACTGGAGGTGCCCGCAGACTCCCTTGAAGCAGGCGAACCTCGCGTTGGTCGGCGTGCAGGCACCCGCCGGAGTCGTGCATACGACCCCGCAGCCACCACAGTTCCGGTCGTCCTTCTGCGGATCGACGCAGAAGCCGTCGCACAAGATCTTGCCGGCCGGGCACCCGCAGTGACCATCGAGGCACGGCGTGCCGGCGGCGCAGGCGTTTCCGCACGCGCCGCAGTTGTTCGGATCGGAGACCACGTCGATCTCGCAGCCGTCGTCGACGCGTGCGTTGCAGTTGCGCCAGTCGACGTGATCGAAGCTGCTAGTCGGGCTGAAGCACTCGAGCTCGCAGCCTCCCGCGATGCAGCGCGACGCCATGTGGATGGGCTTGTAGGTGAGGCACTTGTTCCCGCACGTCCCGCAGTTGTCCGGATCGCGCGAGAGGTCGGTGCCGCACTTGTACGAGGGGCCGGACTCGGCGAGGCACGTCGTCCACGGCGGCGGGCACTCGGTGGCGATGCAAGAGAGCTCGCGGATCGCGACAGCAGCGTCGCCGGCGTCCGTGCCCGGAGGCGGCGTGAACTGCTGCGCGCTACCGTCGACGTCCGGCTTCACCTGGCCCATGTCGACGCTGTTGTTCGCGCACGCGATCACGACGACCGAGCACACGAATGCAGCGAGCAGCCAGGGCGCGAACAGACGTTTGAACAGAGGCAACAAGGCAAATTCCTCCCGTGATGAGCTCGAGCGTGAGCCCCGGGTATCGAGAGCAGATGGGGTCAGCGCGGCGAAGCGGGGGTCGCCGAAAAGAGACTGTCGAGGTGACCGCGATGGCTCGAGGTCGGGTAGTGCTCGCGGAACTCGCCGAACCGGCGCTCCGCCTCTGCTCTGCGGTTCAGGTAGACGAGGGCCTCGATGGCCACCGCCTCGCGCTCCTGCACGAAGTGGCCGCTCGCGAATCTCTGCTGATGCTCGCGACACAATGCGAGCGACTCGGCAGGTCGCGCCGAGAGCGCCTCGTGCGCGCGAGCGAGGAGCGCGATCTCTTCGCCCTCCGCGCGTTCCGGCGACGTGACGCGATCGATGGTCCGCGCGGAGGAGGCAGGAAGCGGCTCGCGCGCGGTAGGCAGATCCGCGGGGGAGACCGTCGCGATCGCGGGCTCCGCCGGCGCGGTGTCGTCCGAGGGGGCAGGCGCCTTGGGCCGCGGGTCGGCGGCGCGCTGCTCGCTCGTGACCGTCGCGTCGGCTCGCGCCGGCGATCCCGGTCCGCGCGCGCTGTTCGCGCTGCGGTCGACGAGAAGCGCCGTCGCACCCGCGATGACGATCGCACCCGCCAACATCCACGCGGCCTTCGATCCGAGCAGCGCGGACGGCGGTGCCGGTGCCGGCGCGTCCGCAGCGGGCGGCGCGGGCGTCGCGGCCAGCCGCTGCGCGAGCTTGGCTTCGAGAGCGCTCATGCGATCTGCATCGACACAGCTCGTACGCTCGGCATCGAGCGCACCGCGCAGGACACCGTCGATACGAGCGCCGTACTCGACGAGGCGGCGAGGATCGCGCTGCAGGCTCATGACGACCTCCTCTGGGCTTCGAGTCGCTTGGCCCCGGCGAGGATCAGCTTGCGCGCGGATCGAAGCCGCGAATAGGCGGTGGGCACCGGACAGCCGACGACGCTCGCGACCTCCTCCATCGAGAGCTCCTCGACCTCGTAGAGGACGAACACGGTGCGGCGCTCCTCGTCGAGGACGGTGAGCAGCCGATCGAAATCTGCGCGGGCCTCGTTTGCTTGCACGGTTTCCTCGGGATCGGCCGCGTTCGATTCGGTGAGCTCCTCGACGTCGAAGCTGCTCACCGGCTGCAGGGATCGTCGATGACGCGACGCCTCGCGGACGGCAATCCGATACAGCCACGCGCGCATGTGATTGCGCTCCTCGTACCTGTGGAGCGAGCGATGGACGATCACGAAGACGTCCTGGGTCAGATCGTCGAGATCCGCATCCGCGATGCCGAGCCGACGCAGCAAGCGGAACACGAACGCTCCGTGCTCGCGAAAGACCTCTGCGGCCGTGAGCAGTCGCACGGCTGGCGCCTCGAGCGCGAGCGGTTGCTCGATGGGGGTGCTTACCGCTGCCACGTCTTCAGACCTCACGTGCATAAAGGCGGGAGCGTGTCTTTTTCATTACGGAAAATGAACGGCGACTCCGATGCTGGCCTGAAAGGCGGCCGGAGCGGGCTGGAGGAGCGTGAGCTCGCGACCGTCCCGGTCCCGGAACGTGAACCGGTCGCGTCGCAAAACAGCTGCAATTTGCGCGGCAAAGAGAGGCTCGATGATGAAGTCGCCCGCGCCGGGGATACGGTAGCCGACGCGGGCCTCGACGAAAGCGTCGAAAAATACCGCAGTCTCCGATGTTCGCGTCAGGGCGATGGAGGTGGAGTGGAGGAGCCCGCCATCGAGGCCCCCACATGCCGAGAGCGACGTCGGAACGTGGCGCAGGAGCGACACGCAGCTCAGCAATGCAGCGCCGGCACGGTCGACCTTTGCGGCCGCGGCCGTCTCCGTCGAGCGCGCCGGCCAGTACGACCCGCGCGCCACGAAGAAGAGGGGACGCACCGGAGGGCGCACCATGATGCCGCCCTGCACCCCGAACGAGAGATGCGGCAGCACTCCGGTGCCGCCCACCATCTCCACGACGGGGCTCGCGCGCCAGCGCCGCGCATCGTCGAAGCTCGCGAGCGGCGACGGCCCGGGCGACGCAGGCGGCGCCGCCGGTGGGAGCGGCGTCGGAGGAGGTTGGCCCACGACAGCTCGGCGCTCCGGTACGACGACGGGAGCGACGGGCGGAGTCGCGTCGGGCGCGTTGGCGACATTGCGCGGTGGACCGATGATGATCGCGAGCACGACGGCGAGCGTGTCGAGGCTCTTCGCGCAGTCTCCGGTGGAGAGAGGCACGTCCCTCCGGCCGAGCTCGACGCCCGCGCGGTCCTTCTCGACGATATGAGCCCGCCACGCCGCATCGACCTCGACCGACAGCGTCATGTCGGCGTCGTCTGCGGCGGTGAACGCCGAGCGGTGGAGACGCACGTCGACCGCGTCGCTCAGAGCCGGCGCGCCACCGCATGCATCCAGCGGGCTCGCTGCGGCGAGCGCCAGCGCGAAGCGAAGCGGATGGGTGTCGGGTTCGTCTGCGCGCGCTGCGCCCGACGCGGCGGCGACCATGGCAAGGCTCGCGGCGAGGACTGCGACGGTGCGCATACGGAGCCAGCCTAGTCGGCTGGCCATTCGGATGACGGCTCGCTGCGCATCACGTCTAGGTTACTGCAGGCGTTCGCAGCGAAGCCGGACGCTTGACGGGCGCGAACTTGCTGAGGCCGAGCCATCCCGGGAACGCCTTCGCGAGCTTCGCAGGGCCGTCGATCACGATGTCCGCGCTTCGCACGGTCGGGAGCAGCGGACGATCGCCCATCCAGACCTCGGTCATCGTGCGCACGTGCGTGCGTACGAAGAGGTCCACCTCGTAGCCGGGATCGAGCAGGCAGAGATCGCCGCAGCGCTGCTCGATGACCAGCCACCACCGTCGCTTCGTCGCGACCGTGCCCGTGAAGTCGAAGCGGACGACGGTGCGCTCCGCCGGTAGGGAATCGCGGCGCAGATTGCGATGGATGTCCCACATGAGGAGGCCGGCATCGAGGTCGTTGTCGAGGATGCGCGAGCGTGCCCAGCGCTGGCCCCAGATACCGAGATGCTCGATGACGGGCCACAGCTCCTTGCCGGCCGGCGTGAGGTGATACTCCGTTCGGCCTTTGCCGGCTTCGTGACGGTCGACGATGCCGGCGGCCTCGAGATCCTTCAGCCGGGTCGAGAGCAGGCTCGGCGACATCAAGGGAACGCCACGCCGCAGATCGGCGAAGTGGATGCTTCCGCAGAACAGCTCGCGAAGAACGAGCGGCGTCCAGCGCTCCGCGACGATCTCAGCGGCTTTCGCGACCGGGCAGAACTGTCCGTAACCCTTCATCACGCGAGCGTACGGGGAGGGAAGGGGAGAGCGCCATCCCGACCAGTACAGTTTTCGAACTAGCTCGCGTTCGGCATCCGCGTACTAATCGAGGCGACTGGATCACCAGGGAGGCGAAATCATGCAGCTCGTAAGCCGATCAGAGAGAAACTTCCAACCCTTCGACGGGGCGCCGGGGATGGAAGTCTGCGTCCTTTCGGAGCACGGCGACGGCGGCATGTCGTTGTTCGTGAAGCTGCAGCCCGGCGCGAAGGTGCCGCGACACAGCCACCTCGGACGTGAGGAGAGCCTCATCGTCCAGGGCAAGGTGGATGTCGGCGGCCGCGTCGCGATCGTCGGCGACTACGTCAACATGCAGATGGGTGAGGAGCACGAAGTGCGCGCAGAGGAAGAGACGATCTTCTTCGTCGTCGTGAACAAGGGATACACCGTCCTCGGGTGACCGAGCTCGAAGGGAGACGATCATGCGCGTTGCCAAAGATGATGTGGAAGTCAGGATGAGTATCCCGGGTGCCGTGATCCGCCAGCGAACGGAGTTCGGCAACGTGCGCGGATTTGACAAGATCAGCGGCGAGTATTTCAGCCTGTCGGCGGGCGTCGACACCACGCCGCTCTTCGAGGGGCTGGAAGGGAATCTCTGCCAGTGTCCGCACTGGGGTTTCGTGGTGCGCGGCACCATCACGACGACCGACGCGAAGGGCGTGAAGGAGACCGTGAACGCGAACGACCTCTTCTACTGGCCGCCCGGGCACAACGTGAAGGTCGAGGCCGACGCCGAGATCGTCATGTTCAGCCCGCAGCGCGAGCACAGTCACGTCATCAACCACATGATCGAGAAGACGAAGAGCTAGCGCCGCGGCACAGAGGTTGTGACTTCGATCGGCTTCGTGGGCGCCACGCCTCCGACGTTCATGGAATGGTCGAGGACCAGCCATGGAATATGCGTCGCCGCGAAGCTCGCCGTACGCGACGCTCAATGAACAGATCGACGCCGCAGGCGCGCGTCGACGTTGCCACGCGTTTCGAGAGCGGGCGTCACAGCGCCTCCTACGTTGGTTTGGTCCCACGCGCGTGCAGCTCCGGTGACAAGCGGAGGAAAGGTTCCATCACCAAGGCTGGCCAAAGTCAGCTCCGCTCTCTGCTCGTACAGACCGCGCTGCGCGTGCAGCGAATGAAGAGCGTGGGTGCCTCGGCGTCCCGGCGACTTCGCTCGCGACAACGAGCGCGAACAGATGGCTAACGAACCTCGCCTTCGAGGCGTGCGCGACCGGCCGAAACAAGAGGCGCGACAAAAATAGAGACTCTTGACCTGACAGGCCGCTTCACAGATGAGGAACGTCAGGTCAGGGCCGCGATGGCCGCGCGTAGAAGGTTCTGCACGTCGAGCTCGTCGCCGTTCGCGACGCGACGCTGCGAGACGTGGTCCACCGCTCGACGCGCATCGGTCTTGCTGAAGCCCATGTTGTGCAGCCCGCGCACTGCGAGCTCCATCGCTGGCGGCGGAGGAAGAGGCGGAGGCGGCGGAGGCGGCGGCGGCGACAGAGCCGGCAGCGTCGCCGCGACAGCGCGTGACTTGCGTTGCCGAAAGTCGATCCGCTCCGCGACGTGCGCCTTGCCGAACACCTCCTCGGCCGCGAGACGGTTGTGGGCGCGGCAGCGGACGCGCAGGTTCGACGCCGCGTTCGTGCCGCCGAGCGCTCTCGCCTCGACATGATCGAGCTCCAGGTGGCCCCGTTGCGGACAGCGCTCGCCCGCTTCGTCGACGAACGTGCACCGCTCGCCATCGCGCTCGAAGACCGCGCGGCGCACGCCCGCGGGTATCGCGCGCACGCGACAGCTGCCCGAGCCCGAGCCCGAGCCCGAGGCCGAGCCTGCCCTTGGCTTCGTCGGCTCCCTCGGCGCCTTCACCTTCCCGAGTCGCTCCTTCTCGAGCTTCGCGAGCAGGACGTCCATCGCCGCGTCGATCACGACCGCCAGGTCGCCGCTCGGGTTCCGATGGCGCATCAAGTCACGCGCGCGTTCGAGCTTCGCTTTCAGCTCCGCGCTTGCTGTGAGTTGCACCTTGTACCGTGCCTCCGACAGCGGTTCGATCCGCGCGCGCGGCGCGCTCGGCACATGGCTCGCATCAGAGCCTGCAAACAGCATCGGCCTCGCGTCATTCGACGGCGCGCCGAGCTCCACGATGGCCGAGGGCACGTCCGGCTTCGGCGCGAGACGCGCCAGCAGCTCCTCGACCCGACGCTGCGTCTTGCCGGCGACCGCCGCGGCCAGCTCCTCGACGTTTTGCTCCGTCAGATGCGGCCTGAGCAGCAGGAGAGTCGACAGATGGAGCGCTCCCCGTTCGATGCGCCCGAGCAACGTCGGGAACCGCTTGACGAGCCGCGCCGCCGTGATCCGCCGGAAGGCCGCGCCCTCGCTCATCCCGAGACGCCGCTGGCAGAAGTCGAGCATCGACGTGCACGCCGCACGCAAATCGAGACGTCGCTCCTCCACCTCGATCAGGTGCACGATCAGCCGCGCCGTCAGCATGTGACCCTCTGCGCACAGCGTCGAGAGGCGAGACACGAGCGCGTCATCGGTGAGGCCGGTCAGATCGGTGCAATGCATTCCACCTCTTTACCATCGTGATTTTCGACGTTCTGAGCGCCGCGCCCGCGCGTCGTCGCGGTCGCGACCACCTCGCGAGATCTCTCGCGCGCGAAACGCGCGCAGCACGCGACGAGGCGGCCGCACGACGTGCCGACGGCACGACTCGATGCTCGGCGAACCGAAGCGCCGGAAAAGCCGTCAACATCAAAACGCCGGAAGTCTCGACGACGTGCTCGCACGCGACAGCGCGTGTCGCTCGGCCGCCAGTCGCCGCGCCAGGACATGTGAGAGCCCGCGACGCAAGCCGCGCAGCAGCCCGCGCGGCGACCGGCCATGCCCCACGGCATCCGAATCGCGCCCGTAAATCCATCACGTCCTCTGTGTCGTGCCCGGGATCGACACGATCCACGGCTTCTGCGCGAGCACCCACGCCAGCGCGATCTGCGCCGGGGTCGCCTTCTTGCTCCCGGCGATCGACCCCAGCAGATCCACCAGCGACTGATTCGCCTTGCGCGCCGCCGGTGAGAAGCGGGGGACGACGTTGCGGAAGTCGTCTTTGGCGAACGACGCGTTCTCGTCGATCGTGCCCGTCAAGAGAGCCCTTGCCGAGCGGACTGAAGGCACGAGCCCGATGCCGAGCAGCGAGGTCGACGCGGGCTGTTCCGAGCCGCTTCAGCGACGCCTCGGCGACCTCACGAATACGCTCGGGCCTGCTGTCCATGCCGCCGTGGAGTCGCCGTTGTTGAATCCAAGCTACCTCACGGACACGCTCCGCCCGACGCGCTCCAGAGCTTGAAGGCCGCAACGAAATCCGCGTGAGGGAGCGGCGGAAGCGTGCGCTTACCCCCGGGCTGCCAGCCCCATAGAACCAGCGGGTCGTGGTCGACGTGCTCGAGGAGCGCCGCGAAGTCTTTGTGACCGTTCGTCTCCGGGTTCTTGAGCTG